>JABWBV010000516.1 GCA_013359445.1 Anaerolineales bacterium
CCGGACGGGGGCGCGGAGGGGGTGGTTTGTCCGCACGCGGTAAAAAACACTGCCAAAAGAGACAGAACGAGAATTTTGAAGAAGGTGGTTCGGTACATAAGATTTCCTTGAGGCTTTACGAGAAATCCTCTCAATGATTGAGCTGGATTTTAGGGCTGAGCTTCCATTTTAGTTGGAAGAATGCACGCCGTCACCTCGCCAAACCCTATTCGATAGTCCTCCCCCTGGCACCAGCCGGTCATCGTGACCCGGTCGCCATCTTGCAGAAAACTGCGCGTTTCCCCCGAATTGAGTTGAAGGGGACGTTCGCCGCGCCACGCCAACTCCAGCATCGAACCATATGAATCTTCCGTCGGGCCACTGATGGTGCCGGATGCGAGCAGGTCGCCGGGGCGCAGATTACAGCCGGTGATGGTGTGGTGGGCGAGCATCTGGCGGATGTCCCAATACAGATGTTTGAAGTTCGAGCGGCAGATCACGTCTGGGGCGGACATTTGCGCGGTTTGCAGATGAACTTCCAGGTGGATGTCGAACGCGCCGGGGCTGGAGGGGCGAAGGTAGGGGAGCGGTTCGGGGTCTTGCACCGGGCCGGGGAGGCGGAAGGGTTCGAGCGCGTCCATCGGCACGACCCAGGGAGAGATCGAGGTGGCGAAGTTTTTGGCGAGGAACGGGCCGAGCGGTTGGTATTCCCAGGCTTGAATATCCCGCGCACTCCAATCGTTGACCAGCACCATGCCGAAAATGTGATCTTCCGCCTGTTCAACGGGGATCGGTTCCCCCAACGCGTTGCCGGGGCCGATCAAAAAGCCCATCTCCAATTCAAAATCCAGCCGTTTGGACGGGCCAAAGACCGGGGCACTGCCCCCCGCGGGGAGCGTTTGCCCCTGCGGACGGCGGACATCTTGCCCAGACAGGACAACGGAACTCGCGCGTCCGTGGTAGCCGACCGGAAGATGTAACCAGTTCGGCATCAGCGCGTTTTCTTTGCCCCGAAACATGATGCCGACGTTGGTCGCGTGTTGGCGCGAGGCGTAGAAGTCGGTGTAGTCGCCGATTTCTACGGGGAGATGCAGGGTGGCGGATTCGACGGGGATGAGCGCCCATTCGCGCAGGGTGGGGTTATCCCTCAGGAAGGGGTTATCCGCGCGGAGGAGGTCGGTGATCACCGCGCGGGCTTCGCGCCACGCGGGTTTTCCCATCGCCATAAAAGCATTGAGGGAGGGGCGGGCGAAAACGTTTTCCCCTTGCAATAACGGGCCGAAAAGGGCGTATTGTTCGAGGAAGGCAAGATCGAGAAGGTAATCGCCAATGCGGACGCCAACGCGAGGGGAGACGTCTGGGATGCTGAAGATGCAGTATGGGAGGTTTTGGATTGGGAAGTGGGAGGTGGGGGGGATGGGGAGGAAGGATGTGAATGGCATTTTTATTGAACCAAGAGCGAAAAGATGCCTGAAAAAAAGGATGAGCGGGGGATGTCCATCCCCCCGCTCATCCTTTTTTTCGGGAGATATTCAACCGCGTTAATTTTACGCAATCCCTTTCTGTTTCTCATACCACAGCGCCAGCCCCGTCAAAATGGCCCCGGTCAACTCCCACACGGCGACGATTTCAAACCGTGCAGGAGCCAACCCGGTCAGCACGCTGATCGTGAACACCGTAAACGTCACCATCCGAAACGGCACCGTCCACAGGTAAAACTTTTTCAGGTTGTTCAGCGCGGCCAAAATATAATACACCCCGATGTTGAACGAAGCCATCGACGAGGCGGTGATGAAGACGAGGGTGTAATCGTGGCTGGCCCGCTGGGATTTGTCTACGATTTCAAAGCCCAATTGATTGAGCGTATTGTTGGGGTTGATTAAACTCATTAACCCCAAAATAAAGGCCAGAACGCCAAAGATCACCATCGTCCAACTGGATGGATTCCGAATTTTTAGATTGGATAACATAGGGGTTTAATGTCCCTGCGCTTTGAGAAAAGCAATGGCTTCTTCTTTGGTTTTGAACAAATAAAGTTTCCGGCCCACCTTCGAGAAAATGTTCAAAAAAGTTTCAGCCAACCCGGATGCGCCAACGATCAGTTTATCCCCGGAATGGGGGTGCGTGGAGGCAGGCATGGACGTAATGCGCGGAATGGCACTGAGGAAATTTTTGGGCACGCCGTGGACGGTGCTCACATCGATAATGGTGTGGGTCAGGCGCGGGGCGGTCTTGATCAACTCGCCCTCTTTCGCGGTAATGTCCAGGACTTCGTCCATCGAGACAGAGCCGTCCAAGTGCATTAACAAGACATCTTTCAGGTCTGGGTGCCACTTAACTGATGTTGGCATAAAAAATCTCCGTGGAAAGGGAATACACCGATTATACCTCGAACGCAGGCAACAGCCCCTTCGCCATCGCCTCCAATCTATCCAAATCATCCAAATCTAGCCATTGCAACATCACCCGATAAACTCCCGCCTCGGCAATCGCACCCAACTGATCGACAAGCTGACTGGTAGTCCCATACACAATGCCCCGCGCCCGCACCTCGTCCGGGGTGGTGTTACGACTGGCGGCGCGCTGATTCACTTCCTCGTCCGTGTACCCGAAAAACAGCCCCGTCATCAATGAACGGCACACCTCTTCGGGGGCACGTCCCTGCGCGGCAAGGAGTTCGTCCAGTTGCGTGTTCAACACCCGAATCTGCGTGGGCGGAATGTACACCGCGTTCCACTCTTTCGCATACCGCGCCACGAGCGGGAGCGTCAACTTCGGCCCATTTCCACCGATCAAAATTGGGGGACCGCCAGGCCGCGCGGGGCGGGGAAGCATGATCGCCTCATGCAGTTGGTAATACTCCCCGGAAAAATCAACCGGTTCATCACTCTTCAACAACCGCGACACCACCTCCAACCCCTCCTCAAACCGGGCGAACCGCTCCCGCACATCCAACAAATCCCACCCAAAATTCGTGTGTTCCCGGGCCTGCCACCCCGCCCCCATCCCCAAAAACAACCGCCCGCCCGACAAATCATCAATTGCCGAAGCCATCCGCGCCGTCATCGTCGGATGCCGAAACGACACCGGCGATACCAACGGCCCGAACTCGATCCGGCTCGTATGACTGGCCAACCAGGTAAACGACGTCCACAACTCCAGCGAATCCATATCCGGCGGGTTCGCGTTCGTAAAATGATCGGAGCGATACAATCCCACAAACCCCAAATCCTCCACCGCCCGCGCCAACCTTTGCCAGCGCGGCCAGTTCAACCCATTTTGCCCTTCAACCATAATCGCAATTTCAAGCATAATTTTCTCCTGTAACGCAAGAGTGCATCTTGCGCCGCGCCGTTTCCAAAACTGCGCTACCGAACTTTGTAACGTAAGATTGTATCTTGCGCCGCGCCATTTGCACTCCATTTTAGACCCCATTATAATCGAACCCAACTTTCAACTTTCAACTTTCAACCTCTTCCCGATGATCCAACCCACCCTCCTCCTCAAAGACCCTACCGAGACCCTTACATGCATCCCCGGCCCGAACGACCTTCTTGGCCGGTTGCGCGGGGTCTCCGTTGCCATTCAGGGTGCCCACATCCTCGACGTGGCGCCGTACCCCGTTTTAGCCGCACGTTACGACCTCTCCCAAACCCAGATCATCGACGTACGCGGCAAAATCCTCGCCCCCGGCTTTGTGGACAGCCACACCCACGTTGTCTTTGGTGGCTCCCGCGTGCAGGAATACGCCGCCCGTATGACCCGCACCCCCGCCGAAGTCCGTGCCCTCGGCATTCCCACCGGCATCACCGCTACGATGGCCATGACCCGCGCCGCCAGCGAAGACGAACTCGTTGCCTCTGCCGCCGCCCGTCTTCACCAAATGCTCCGCGCTGGCACCACCACCGTCGAAAGCAAATCCGGCTACGGGCTGAGTCTGGCGCATGAACTCAAAATGTTGCGCGTAAATCAACGCCTTAAGCACGCCTCGCGCCCTTCGACTACGGGCGGGGAACAGGTCGTTTCAGCGACTGTGCCACCCCCGCCCTCCGCTCAGGGCGCTTCCGAAATTGCCAACCCTCAGCATCCTGAGCGGAGCGGTAATTTACCCGACTCCCGGCCCTATTCATCTCCAGCGCAGTCGAAGGATGCGGCCCCAAACAGCCTCCCTCTCCCCGACATCCTCTCCACCTTCCTTGGCGCGCACGCCTTCCCCCCGGACAAATCCCACGACGCCTACGTGGACGAAATCATCCATGACATGCTCCCCGCCGTCAAAGCCGAACATCTCGCCTACTTTTGCGACGTGTACATTGACGAAGGCTACTTCACCCTCCCCCAAACCCGCCGCATCCTCGAAACCGCGCGCGACATGGGCTTCAAACTCAAAATCCACGCCGACCAATACGGCGCCCTCGGCGGTTCCGAACTCGCCGCCGAACTGGGCGTTGTCTCCGCCGATCACCTCAACTACACCGCCCCCGAAACGATGCGAAGCCTCGCCGACGCGGGCGTGGTGGGTGTCCTCATGCCGCTCATCGACTTCGCCGTTCAGCACCCGCGCCCATTCGATGCCCGTGCCATGCTCGACGCGGGGATGACGCTCGCCCTCGCCACCGACATCTGCCCCGGCGGGTGGACGGAATCGATGCAGTTGGTCATGCAATTCGCCTGTCGTCAGCACCGTTTCAGCCCGGAAGAAGCGCTTTACGCCGCGACGGTGGGCGGGGCGCGCGCGTTGGCCCTTTCTGACCGGGGGGCGCTGGCCCCTGGCTTGCGGGCGGATATTCAGATTTGGGATGTGTCCACGTTTGAGGAGGTGATTTACCGTTTGGGGGGGAATGTGGTGGAGGGGGTGGTGTTGGGCGGGAAAGAAGTATATCGAGTCAACAGATAAAGAAAGGGAGATAAGGCCAATGCAAAAAAACGCTCACTGTTCTTACTGCGGTCATCCGTTTGCCCCGGACCAACCCTGGCCCCGGGCGTGTGCCGCGTGCGGAAATCTCACCTATCGCAATCCGACGCCCGTCGCGGTGGTGCTATTGCCCGTCGATGAAGGGGTGCTCGCCATCCGCCGGGGGATTGAACCCGCGCGGGGCGAACTGGCCCTGCCAGGTGGGTTTATAGACTTCGGTGAATCCTGGCAAGCCGCCGGGGTGCGGGAGTTGTTTGAGGAAACGGGCATCCGCATCGAGCCGGGGGAATTGCAGGAGTTTCTCGTTCGCAGTACCCCGGATGGCCGGATTGTGATCGTGTTTGGGATCGCCTCGCCTCGTCGGCAGGGAGATTTGCCGCCGTTTGTGCCGAATGAGGAGATTTTGGGGTGGGTGATTTTGCAG
>JABWBV010000024.1 GCA_013359445.1 Anaerolineales bacterium
CGCCGGGAGCACGGGGTTCCAAATCTGGTGTACCCCTGCCGATCACCCCGCCGGGTGGGAAGGCATCCCGATGACCGCCGGAGCCTTCTCCAAACCCTGCGAATACGTGGCCTCCGTCCGGTGGGGGTGGGAAGGCGAAGCGGACAATACGCCGACCATCACCCACTTGATCCTCTCCACCGACGCCTACGCCTGGAGCGACCTCCACGAACACGACCGGTACACAGGCCACAACCGGCCCGAAGACCTGGCTTGGGCGGAAGTGAAAATTCGCTGGCTGTTTGCCCAGGCTGGCGTGCCCCTCTTGCCCATTCGAGTCAAAGCATAATCTCCCAACCCCTTAAGCAAACAAAACAAAAATACGCCGTCATTCCGAGCACAGCGAGGAATCCCTGGAACGATCATGGAAACGATCGCTTGCCAGGAACACTTTTCTGACCTGATTGGGGATTTCTCCCTTTGGTCGAAATGACAAGTATTGCTCAAATAGGAGTCCCCCATGATCTGCACAAACACCCCCTGCAAAAACCTGACGACGCCCACCAGCGGCGACCTGCACCTGTGCCCGACCTGTTTCCAGGCCTGGCAAAACGGCTTGCATCACTGGAGCCAAACTGCGCTCGCAACCACGGCGTACCACACCCGCGCGAGCCTGCTCATCCGTCTGCCCAAACCCTTCGACGAAACCCTGTTCCCCGACGGAACCAGCCCCGACCTGGGCCTTCCGCTTCCGTGGCTGTTGGAAAACACCCGTCCGTTCAAAGACCTGTTTGACCCCCTCCCACCCCATCTCCCTTCCTGCGGCTTTCTCGAACTCGGGGCATGGCAGGGCACAGCCTACGAAAGCGAGTTTTCCGTCCCGTTTTTCCTCGGCCCGGATGGGCAAGTTTGGGCGGAAGTGGGTGATCTCGCTGACCTGCCCAACGCCTCTGCCGCCGCACGGGATGCCCTCGCCGCCCAAATGCTGGAAGAATTCCGCGAAGCCGCCCAGGGTTGGCTTGCCGACGGATGTCCGCACCCGATCACCGAAGCGGAATTCCGCACCTGGCCCGTGCCCCGTGTCATGCACTGGCTTCAGACGTGCCTTCCGCAAACCGACGCCCTGCACACCCGGCTGATCACCGGCCTGCTTGCCGAACTCCGCGCACTGGGCTTTCAGCCCAAACCCTAACCCCCACAACCTTTTTCTCTCACCCGCCCTGTTTCCGAACGGGGCGGGCCTTTTTTAAGGAGCCACCCCATGTCCCCCTATCCCTTCCAATTCACCTCGCCCCTCGCCGGAACTTTGAGCATCCAATGCCAACTGCCCAGAGAAGCCGCCGAAAAATTCGCCAGCGAACTGCGTGCCCTCGTCCAACTCCCCGAAGGCCGCTGGTATTACGAACTGACCGGCATCCAGGGCCAGGAACTTCGCAAGGATGGTCCGTTTCGCCTCCTGTTCGGCAAAGATACGCAAGCTTGCCTCGCCGACCCGGACGCGTATCTCCACGACTTACAAACCTTTTGGCACACCCTGCCCAGCCCCATCCTGCCCGAACACGTATCCGCCCTGCTCGCCACGGCGCAAACCCTCTTTGAACGCCATTGCCCCGTCGTGGACAAAACCGAAACCCTCGCCCAGGTCGAAGCCAAAGAAAACGCCCGGCACGCCGCCGAGGTCGCGCAACAAGCCGAACGTGCCCAAATCGTCGCGGCGTATGCCGACCACGCCGAAGAAATCCAGTTGGCAAAAGGCGAAATGGGCATCGTGCTGGCCTTGGTGTACGACAACTCCGACATCATGACCGACTACTACCACCCCCGCGCGGTCAAACACAGCTTCCTGCTTGCACGTTTGCGTCCCCAAAAGCGTCAGGAACGGGTGCTCCGGCAAACGTTGGCCCGGTATCCCGACCTGCACACCGCCTGGACCTGGCATGGGAGCGATAAATACAGCCACGGCCCGGACTGTTATCTGAAATCTGACGCAACCTTTGCCTACCGGGGCACGCCCTTCAAAGCTTACGCTGGTTCGCAAATCACCCAAGTCTGGTACGAAATCCGGTTTGTTACCTCCGGGCGGTACCTGCCCTACAAAGGGTTCGGCAACTCGGATGTGCCCGGCCCCCAGCCGGAAACACCTGCCCTCGCCGCTTCAGCCAAAGACATCCGACTCGAATACGAACGGGACTGGACCTGGCTCTTCTTCCCCACCAAACCCGATGAAACGGTGCGAGAACGCCTGCGCGGCATGGGCGGGCGCTGGGGCCGTCAACGCGGCGGCTGGTATTTCCGGCGACACATCCCCCAAGCCGAATTCGCGTGGCTGTTTGAGCCTTCAACCCCCTCTGTTGAACCGCTTTCCGAACCATCCCCCACGCCTATCGCCCTCCGCGAAACCCCCGGCCCGGCGGGCTTCCTCCCCGGAAAAGGCAGTGCCTACGAATACATTCCCCCCTGGATGGAAGTTCCCGGCCCCTACGCCACCGAAAAACAGCCCGATCCCCTCGCCGTCATCAAACTCTTCACGCCAGACTCGAATTGGACCTGGTACCTGCTCGAATACGACGGGCGTGACCTGGCGTTTGGGTTAGTCGTCGGGTTTGAAACCGAATTGGGGGACTTTTCCCTGCGCGAAATTTCCGCGGCACGGGGGCCGTTGGGCGTGCAACCTGAACGGGATATCTGGTTCCGCCCGACCCCGATTACGCAACTGCCGGAATACCGCGCCAAATGGGGTGACGACGGTCCGTATCGTGGCGGTTCAACGCCGACTCCTACTCCCATCGCACCCACCCCGCCCCAACTTCCCCCCACCGTGGCCGCGACCCTGCCCAATGGCTGGACGGAAAACGACCTCGCCTTTCTCCTCACGCAACTCGACCTCGGCCCGATCCTGATCGCCGACGACGCGCTCGGTTTCCCCACCATCCACGATTTCCCCAATGCCGATCACCTGGGCTATGGTCTATTCCGGGTTCAGGGCGCGGACTACACCTTGTACTTTGACGGCGGGAAATCCATGCAACGCACCCCCTCCGGCAAAGGCTGGACGCAGTTGGACATCCAGGGTGACTACCCCTACAAGCTGGACGCCGCCCGCACGGCGCTCACCCGCTATCTTGTCGCCAAATCCCCCACACCCGACATCCTGATCCTCGCGAGTGCGGAAGAGGTTCAAGCCGAAACGACTGCCTCTGACGCCCACCCTGCCCAAGAATTGCTCCCTTCAAACTTGCCCAGCCTCGGATCAGCGGAAACTCGCCTTCCCAACGAAGCACCGGCCATCGAAGAGAACCCCGCTCCCACCCCCGAAGATCACGCCGAATTCGAAGCCTGGCAGTTGGAATTGCTCACCGGGCAGGTGCAGAAAAAAGACAGCATCTTCTACCGTGCTCTGACCGCCGTACATCGCCCCGGCACCCTGCATCTCGCCTTGCAACACGTCAACGGCGATCATCTCCGACGCAAACGCCTCGAAGAACGGCTGTCCACTTTGCAGGCAGTTTAGTCTTGGGTAGTGGCGGTTTCAACCGCTCCGCGCAAAGACGGTTGCATTTTGACAAATTATTTCGACAATCCCGTCCGTAAAGCCGCCGGACTGCCCTACGTAGCCCACTGCACCAGGCAAAAAAAAGCCGGATTTATTCGGTGTTGTTTCGTAGCCGGGGGACTTCATCCCCCGGCGGGCCGAAAGCGGATTGTCAGCTCAATTTGGAAATGATCTGAAGGCGTCACTACTAGATGCATGGTGGGAGGCTCATTGTGCGTGAGCCTCCCACCATTTCATAAGGAATTACCCCATGGAACTCACCCTCTCTCAACCCGACCTCGCCCGTCTCCTGGCCCTCGTCGGGCGGGCCGTTTCTACCCGGAACGTTTTGCCCATCTTGTCTCACTTCTTGCTCGTCGCTCATGCGGATCGGGTGCAGATCGCCGCGACCGATTTGGAACTTTCGCTCACCGGTTGGCTGGATGCTGACATCACCCAACCCGGCGCGCTCGCCATTCCCGCCCGGACCTTCACCGAACTGGTGAACGCCCTCCCCAAAGACACCCTCCGCTTGAGCCTCAACCCACTCACACAAATCCTATCTGTACGCGGGGCCGGGTCCCACACCCAACTCAAAGGAATGGATGCTCAGGAATTTCCGCCCCTCCCGCAGGGGACAACCCCTGTCCTGAAACTTCCCGCCGCTGAGCTGAAAGCCCTGCTCCCCCAGGTGACATTGGCCGCCTCTACCGACGAAGCCCGCCCCGCGTTGACCGGGGTGCTGGTGAACGGGCAGGAGTCTACGCTCACCTTTGCCGCGGCGGATGGCTACCGCCTCACCGAACGGAAGCTGACGTGTCCCGCACTCCGGCAGGAACTTTCCCTGCTCATCCCCGCGCGTGCTCTGCACGAGTTGGGGCGTCTGCTCAACGGGAGTGCGGAGACCATCGAACTGCTGATTTCCGGGCCAGGGCAGGTGCTCTTTCGTACCCCGCAGTTTGAACTGGCGACCCAACTCCTCGACGCCAGTTTTCCTGACTATGCCCAGGTCATCCCTACCCAGACGCGCACCACCACCCTCCTGCCCACCGCCGAATTCCTGAAAGCGTGCAAACAAGCCGCCATCTTCGCCCGCGAAAGCGCCCACACCGCCCGGCTGAACATTATCCCAGGGCGCGCGGGGGAACCGGGCGAAGTCAAAATCTCTGCCCAGGACGACGAAACCGGCTCCCACGAAACCTGTGTCGAAGCCGTGGTCGCAGGCGAACCCTTGCAAATCGCCTTCAACGTGCGCTATCTACGGGAGGTCCTCGAAGTCATCCCCACTCCACAAGTGGTCCTGGAAACCAATCACCCCAACACTCCCGGCGTCGTCCGTCCGCACGGCGAGACCGGGTATCTTTGTGTGCTGATGCCCATGCACGCCGGATAAGGAGAAAAAATCATGCAACCCCCGAAATGCACCCAATGTGGCCGCCCCCTCAAAGACCCTGTGAGCATCGCGCGCGGTATGGAGCCGGAATGCGCCGGAACCTCTTCGCGTGGCCGGAAATCTACCCCGAAAATCCGCCGGAGTCACGGCAAAGCCTACGCCTTCTCTTCCCCGTTCGGGCAAATCACCCTCCCCGTCTTCGTCGAAGAAACCGAAGCGCGCGTTGAAGAACTTGGGCACGAATAAACTCGGAAAAGATAAAAGATATCCGCGTTCATCCGCGCTCGTCCGCGTCCCACAAATCCAACCCAATCCTACACCCCCTGGTCTGCTGACCAGGGGGTTTTCTTTTTCCCTGGAGGCTTCCATGAACCACCAAATCCCCTTTCTCACCTTTCCCGATGCGCGGTTGAGCTACCTGCCCGCGCGGGAACATCCCCTCCGGCGCGTGGCCGAACACCCCACCGCCTGCAACCTGATCGAACTCCTCGCCGCCCTGATCGGCGGGCCACGCCAGGTCGAAACCGCGGAAAACCTGCTCAAGCACTACCGAACATTGCGGGCCGTGCGGCAGGCCCATGCCGAAGAACTAGCCAGCCTCGTCCCCGGCATTGGCTTGCAAACGGCCACCCGCCTGGTCGCCGCGCTCGAACTGGGGCAACGGTTGGCGACCGAGACCGACGAACGCCCGTTGATCAACAGCCCCGCGGATGCCGCCGCCCTCGTGCAATACGAAATGCGGACGCTCGAACAAGAAGAACTCCGCGTGTTCCTGCTCAACACGCGCAACCGGGTGATCGCCATCGAGACGGTCTATCGTGGCTCGGTCAATTGTGCCCAGGTGCGGGTGGGCGAAGTGTTCAAAACCGCGGTTCGGCGCAATGCCCCCGCCATCATCCTCGCGCACAATCACCCCTCCGGCGACCCCACGCCTAGCCCCGATGATTTGGCGATTACCCGTGCCATTGCCCAAGCCGGAAAACTGCTCGACATTGATGTGCTGGATCATCTGGTGATCGGCTCCCACTACGTCTCGATGAAAGAGCGCGGGTTGGGGTTCGATTGAGGAGGAAACCATGCCTACCCCAATCCTTTATTACCACGACACTGCCATCGAAGCCCGTGCCGAGAAAATTCTCCGCGCACAGCAGGCTGGCCACATCCTCGTCATCAACGCCAACTCAGGCGGTACTTTCGGCCTGCCGAAACTGGAAAACATTCCCGATCTCCGCTACGAGCGCACAGACACAGGCTTTGCCTACGTCTGTCCACAGGGCAAGGCCGTTTACGTCCCCGAACTCACGCTCTACCGCTTCATCCCCAACAATGGCGCCCTGCCCCAAAACCTTCCCAAGACCCCGATCCAGATCGTTACCGCCCACCTGGACCAGATCAACAAGCGCGCCACCATCCAGCACGAGGGCACCACCATCACCCTCGAAGACGTGGATACCTGGCGAGATGGCTACGAACTCATCCGGGAAATCAATCACGAACTGCACCACAACCAACACCTGCAGGTCGTCGTCACCAAACTCACCTATGACGGCAAGCCCGATCCCGCCTCCATGCCCCTCTTTAGAGGCCATTCCGTCAAAATCCAAACCGACCACGTTCGCGCCCCGATGACGGGCTTCGCCCTGGACGCCGAAATGGATGAACACGGCATTCGCCGGGTGGTCTACGCGGGCGCAATTGGCTATAAAACCCTGCTCGAAAGCCTTCGGGCCACCTTGCAAGCCAATCGCAAACAGAAGAAATTCGTCCGCCTCGGCGCAAAAACCTGCCTCGCCCATCCCGACCAGTACAAAACCTTCTACACCAACCTGCCCAACGTCACCAGTTTCCACCTCGCGGCGGTGGTGCGCTCTGCCCTCCCCGGAGAATGGCAGTACGGCGATTTATCCGCCTACCTGCTCCGCTTCGAAGGCGATGAGCAACCCATCCAGCACAAACTGATTGACAGACTCACCGAAGCAACGACCTTGCCCATTCTGAAGGAATGGGCGGATGTCCTTTGGGACACCGCCGAAGACGACCCCAACCTCGTCGTCCCGCTCGACACCGATGGCGACTGCCTCGCCGGATACTGGATCAGCCTCAATCAAGAGCTTTGGGGCCGTCTCATCCAAACCCTTCTCACACAAAAAGCGATCACCCTGTAAACCCACTTGGATCAAAAACTGGCCGACCTGGTTCCCCAAAACGATCCAAACCAATCAACTAATCAACCAATCAACCAACCAAAAAGGACAATCTCATGCGACTCGCTGGCATCGAAAAAGGCGGATACTACCCCTATCCCGCAACCCTCTATCTCAAAACCGCTTCTTATCTCAAAGCCGCCCCCGGTCGGGGTCGGCTGTTGGACCCCTGTGCAGGCGAAGGTCTCGTCGGTCAAGCCCTCGGAAAACTTCTCAACTGCACCACCTGGGGCGCTGAACTCTTCCCCCAACGCGCCGAAATCGCCGCCACCCGCTTCGACCTGCTTCACCCCTGTGCCTTCCAAGACACCCACCTCACCACCCAATCCATCAGCTTCCTCTGGCTCAATCCCCCCTACGATTGGGACCGTCTCGGCACAGAAAAACGCCTCGAAGTGGAGTTTCTCAAAAGGACCATTCCAAACCTCATGTACGATGGCATTCTCGCCTTCAACCTCCCCCACCACGTCCTGAAATACGCCGCCAGCACCCTGGCCGGAAACTTTACCGAGCTTCGCGCCTACCAATTCCCCGAACCGGAATACAGCCTTTTCAAGCAAATCGTCGTCTTCGGGGTCCGCAAACCATACAGCACCCCCACCAAAGAACGCCTTGAAATCCTCGAAACCTGGGCTACCACCCCCTTGCCCGAACTTCAAGACGAACTCACCCCGCTCTATCAAATCCCCGACGCCCCCAAAGGCAACGCCCGTTTCATCTTCGCCTATCCTGAAGAAAACTATCTCATCAACCTCACCCGCAAATCGGGCGTCCTGCACTCCCCGGCTTTTCAAGCCGCCCTCCAGCCCCAGGAACAGCAGAAAATGCTTGCCCCTGCGGTCCCCCTGAAGAAAGGGCACTTGGCGATGCTCATGGCCTCCGGCATGATGGGCACGCTCCGCCTCAAAGACCAGGACGGCAAACACATCCTCATCCGCGGGCGCGTCGCCAAGAAAATCAAATACACCAAACAGCCCGATCCCAAAGACCCCGAAACCGTCATCGAAAACTACAAGGACCAATTCGTCACCACCATCACCACCCTCCAAACCGATGGCGCAATGGAAAACATCCAAGACACCAAAGGTCTCATGGACTTCATGGCGCAATACGGCGAACAAATCGCCACGGGCACGCTGGCCACCTACAAACCCCTCTACGACCTGCACCCCACGGACCAGGAGATGGAGATTTTAGGAAAACTCGGCCTGGGCCGCAAAGCCTTGCCCGGCCATAAACCGGGCCTTCTGCCCGTCCAAAAACACACCGTCATCTCCGCCGCCCGTTCCATCAAAAAATACCGGACCGCAAACATCCAGGGCGAAATGGGCATCGGCAAGACCACGGTCGGCACCGCCACCGTCGAGCTTCTCCACGCCTACCCCGCCATCGTCATCTGTCCCCCGCATCTGGTGGAGAAATGGATCAGAGAGATTACGGAAATCACTCCCGGCGCATACGCGCGGGAGTTGAAGAAAATCGGGGTCGAAAACAGTCACCAAGTCAACGACGCCAAGCAATTCATCGAGGACTACGAACAGGGCAAAATCCCCCGCAAATCCATTGCGGTCGTCGCCTCCACTTCTGCGAAGTTGGCTTCCGGCTGGAAGCCCATTGTCAAATCCAAAACCATCCGCACCCCCGAAGGTCAAAAAGTCCTGGCCTACACCTGCCCGGTTTGCGGCAAGCCCCAACTCAACGACAAAGGCGGCTTAGTCACCGATGCAAAATACTTCCAAGACCAACGCCGTTTCTGCCCCAACCCCGTCCCCGGTTGGGTCCGGGGCGATGACGGCGAAACCCACTGGAGCAAAACCCGGATCTGCCATACCCCCCTGTTTGAATACACCACCGACCGCCGCTATTCGCTGGCGGAATACCTCAACAAGCACGCCGTAGGTTTCTTCAAACTCCTCCTTGCCGACGAAGTTCACGAATACAAAGCCGCCACCAGCGACCGCTCCATCGCCTTTCATCAAATCGCCGTCGCCTGCCGTCATCACGTCCTCACCCTCACCGGGACCTTTTTCGGCGGCAAATCCACTACGATTTTCTGGCTTCTCTATCGGCTCAACCGGGCCATTCGCGACGCCTTCCGCTTCAAAGATGAGATGAAATGGATCGGCAAATTCGGCATCTTAGAATCCACCAGTCGGCGCAAAGTCGGAGATAACGAACAAGCCCAAGATGGTTTCTTCACAGGCAACCGCCGCTATGCAGGCCGCGGCGAAGCCCACGAAGTCCCCGGCATCTCCCCCGCCATCATCCAAAACCTGCTCCACAATACCACCTTCGTCAATCTCAAAGACCTCAACGTCCAACTGCCGGAATACCGCGAAGAAGTCGTCACCGTCCCCATGCAAGAAGAACAGGAACTGGACTATAAGCGCATGGAATACAGCCTCCGTGAACTGGCACGCCAACAACCCCGCTTTCTCTCTGTCTGGCTCCAGTGGTCGCTGGGGCGGCCTAACTCCGCCTTCCGTGAAGAAGAAGTCGTCCTACATCTCAAAAACCTGCCCCCCAATCTCCTGGCCGACGCCGCCCGCGCCCTGTTCACCCAGGCCGACGAAGACCTGAAAAAAGGGACGGATGCTCCATCCGCTACCACCCTCACCAAATTCGCCACCCAACTGGCAAAGGCGGCGCAGTTAGCCGAAGAAGCCCTTTCGAAACGTAGCAAAGTCGTCGATACCGACATGCCCCTGATGAAACTTCCAGCCATCAAGGGCCTTCTGCCCAAAGAGCAGTGGCTCATCGATTACTGCAAAACCGAAATCCAGCAACGTCGCCGGGTCATCATCTACATGCGGCAAACAGGCACCCGAGACATTCAGGAACACGTCGAAACCCTCCTCCGCAATCATGGCATCAACGCCATCACCCTCACCGGAAACATCAACGCCCGTCGGCGTGAAGAATGGATCGAGAAACACAGTCAATACGACGTGCTGATTTGTAACCCCCGCCTCGTCCAAACCGGGCTGGATTTGGTCTCCTTCGCCACCATCATCTTCTACGAGATTGAATACAGTCTCTATACCCTCTGGCAAGCCCTCCGCCGTGTCTGGCGTTTGGGCCAGACCAAACCCGTCAAAGCCTTGTTTGTGGTCTATCAGGACAGCCTGGAAGCGAAAGCCCTTGCCCTCATGGGCAAGAAAATGCGAGCGGCACAGCTTCTCTACGGCGATGAAGTCGGCGGGGCCATCGTCGAAGACGAAACCGACGATCTCCTCAGCGAATTGGCGAAATCCGTGCTGGATGGTGCCAAACTGGACGACCTCAAGAGCCTGTTCAGCGATGAAGCCAAAGTCAGCCACTCCCCGGTCGGGAGCCTTGTCGAACCCTCTGCCCCGCTTTTGCCTGTGCCTTCGAAGCCCGTCACCAATCTCATGTCCTGGGCAGAGTTCGCCCTGGCAAACAAGGTGGCAAAGAAAGCAGGCAAAGCGAAAGCCAAAGCCCACGTGGACCCCACCAAACAATTCAGCCTGTTCTAAGGCTCCTCTTCTCCCCTTCACCTCTTCACCCCTTCTCACCCCCCCGCCAGACGGCGGGGGGTCTTTTTTTATCCCATAAGGAATCGCACCATGACCACCCAACTCGATTTTCTCTCAGCCTTTGCCCAACAAGTCATTCCCACGATGCCAGCCATCCCCGCCCCCAACGCCCCGGCCAACCTCCCGTTCAAAGACGCCACCCAAAAACAAAAGCCCAAACCCAATCGCGACCTGGAGAAGAAACTCGCCGAACTGCGGCGCATCCACGACGAAATCAACGAAACCATCTACCAGACCCCCAAAGACCAGCGCATCCAAATCAACTCACCAGACGACGCCGCCGCGCTCCTCACCCCCTTCCTCCAAAATCTGGACCATGAAGAGCTTTGGATCATCTTGCTCGACACCCGTACCCGCGTCCTCAAACTGGTCAAACTCTATTCCGGCTCCCTCAACAGCGCCGCCGTTCGCATTGGCGAAGTCTTCAAAGACGCCATCACCGAAAGCGCATCCGCCATCATTCTCGCCCACAATCACCCCTCCGGCGACCCATCCCCTTCCCCCGATGATGTCGCCGTCACCCGGCAGGTAGCCCAAGCAGGGAAACTCCTCGATATTGACGTACTGGATCACGTCATCATCGGGCACAACCAACACACCTCCCTCAAAATCCGCGGCCTCGGCTTCGATGCCCCAAACTAAAAACCATTGGATCGCCTGGTGCAAGCTCGACCTCGCCCGGGCGATCCAAAAAGGAAATCCTCCCATGCTCACCTTTGATCTCGTCACCGAACAACAAACCCACCACCTCTACCTGAAATTCTGCGACCTGCAAACCCAAATCGAAACCCTGAAAGGCGAAATCCTCATCCTCGAAGACCAGGGCACGCTCGACGGGCACGCATGGTACAAAGACGGCAAATACCTCTACCTCGTCCACCATCTCGACCAACACAAGCAATACATCGGCGCAGACCCGGAAAAACAGCGCGAAGCCCTCGCCCTGCTCGACCGCTACGCCAAAGTCAAACACCTCTCCAGCAATCTCGCCACCCTGGAAATGGCACGCTCCGCCAGTCTCCGCCTTTTCCACACCCTCGAAGACATCCTCCGCACCCCCGAAAGCTACCACAGCACGAGCTTCTACCGCTAATTGGAGCGCCTGGCGTCGCCGGTCCCGGAGAATCATGATCCAATTGGATCATCCCAACCAACCCCACCACGCAGATCGGCGGGGTCAAAGACACCCCGCCGATCCAAAAACAAAATCTAGTTTTAAAGCAAACGAATCGGTGCAGATTCGTTTGCTTTAAAACTAAAAACAAGGAAACCCTCATGTTTGACAAAAATACAACCTACGAAATCAAAGCCAAAGCCACCCAAACCAAAGAAACCCCTTGGGAAAACCTCGAAGCATGGAAATCCGTAAAAGGCATCCACGTCAAGAAAAACGTCAACCACATGCTGAGCCTGCTTCGCAGTCTCGCCGAACTGGAAGGCACCAACCCCGACGACATACAAATCCGGGTCAACGCCCAGGGCAGTCTCCAGGGACACTACTTCGATAAACCCATCCCGTAAATTGGCGCAAAAAACACCGGCGGCCACACATAGCCATGATCCAAAAAGGGCAGGTTTTCACCTGCCCTTTTTTGTTTAAGCAATGGTGCGCGTTAACGGTCGTTTTTACCAGCGCGGCTGAGAACTAGACTCAACAGCGGGGACAATATCAGAGCCAGAATCAGGCTCGGCGGACGGCGGCAGAGCCGCGTCTGCGTGCAAAACTTTGTTAGAAGGCGCAAAGTTATGCTCATAAGTTTGACCGTGTGAATATGTAATTGTGCAATTCTCCTGCCTTCTGCGGTGAACTGCGCGGTGGCTCGGGATGCCAAATGGTTGAAAATATCTTTTGCAATTGTGACAGTAACACATAAGAAGCCTTCTAACTTATGAATCAACGGATTCCGTATTACGTAATCCGTCTAAAATCGCCTGTTCAATGAAGGCGCTCACGGTGATCCCTTCTCGCTTTGCAGCTTCACGAACGCGTGCAATCGTAAAAGGGTAAAGCCGTCAAGAAAGAACCTCTTTCTTGACGACATTTTTGGGGTCAGGCTTCTCGCTTTTTATCCAAAAAGGCGACCATGAATATTGAAATAAGTATGTGCCATATAAACCAAAACCCGCCTCACCTCCGAACGCCTGACAAGCGCAGGAGAAACAAAGTTTCTCCGAGAACGAGACGGGTCTGAAATTGTAGAAAAAACGGAAAACCTGGGCGAAATCTCCAGCTTGTCAGGCTCCCCAAATTATACAACACCTTGGATCAAAAACTGCCCAACCTGGTCACGAAATCCGACCCAAAAATGGCAGGGAAACCTGCCATTTTTTATTTAACGGCTCGCGTTACCGGCGGATGGGGAGAACAAGGCTCTGAAACGGAAAACTGCCAAAGTTCAGAACCAGTTCCAAAAAACGCGCCGCGTCCCCACCTGTCCACTGCGCGCTTTGTTGGCACGCTTTTGTTGAGCAAGACTCTACATGCTTTGAAGTTGCTCACGAATTAAGGTACTTAATTTCTTGACGACTTCATTAAATTGTTCGGGCGGTAATTTACAACTAAACTTTGCTTTTCTTGCTTTCCAATCAAGGCTTTTTACTTGGTCTGCTAAAATTGCGCCTTTTGCTTCCAATCCTTCAGGTATTAATACTTCAAAAGGATACCCTTTGACCTGGCTAGTGATGGGGCAGAGGATTGCTAAACCAACTTTTCCGTTATAAGCCTTTGGAGACAAAACCAATGCTGGTCTATGTCCTGCTTGCTCATGCCCTGCTTGTGGATTGAACATAATCCAAACAATGTCGCCGCTATCAGGAATATATGCCATAGGTTCACCAAACTTCGTTTCCTACAGCAAAACCTGTATCGACTTCATTATGAAGATTATCTTTTGTGATGCCTGCAAGCAACTCGTCAAGTGTCCAACTTGGCGCTGGAACTGGCGTAACAATAATTTTGCCTTTTACGATGCTGATTTCTACGAAAGAATCATTTTCCAATTGAGCGTCAACTGCAAAGGCTTTTGGTATTCGTAGGGCAAGGCTATTGCCCCATTTTTGAACTTTTGTGAGCATAAGGTTGTCTCCTGTCTGTGTCTACAACAAAGATACACCTTTTTGCTGGATTTTTCAAGTGCTTTATTTGCACGGGTCGTGCCCACGGCCTGCGTCAGCCGCCGCCCGCCGTGGGCCACGCTGAAGACCGAGACGCCGTTGGGTGTAGTACAACGCGGAAAATCGTTCCGCCAGGGCAGTCGGCTACACGCTGTGTTCGGCGGCTCGGCATCGGCATTTTCGCACGATATCTTTCATAACGTGATGGTACGCTTGTCGCCTGGTGGACAGTCTTTTAGTGCATTGTGTGGCAGCATGGCGTGGACGCCTTTCGTTCCATTCACGATTTGGGTGATGCGTAAATCTACCGTCAGGCTCATAAGCATGAGCGCTTCTTTCCGATCATATCCGCGACGTTCGAGTTCATCCAGCATACCCTCTACGGCCAGCCACATGGCTTCATCTACATCCTCGTGGACGCCAAAGGTCAGCCATCCCGCAGGCGTATCCGCCTGGGGCATGCGGAGTGGTATATCGTCGCGCACGTCGAACGTGACACTCACCCGTTCCATCGGGCACTCCAACGCCGGGCCGGACACTTCGCCATCTCCTTGCATCGCATGCCCATCACCAAGTGAGAAGAGCGCGCCCTCCACTGCGATCGGTAGGTACAGAGTGCTCCCAACAACAAGCTCTTTACAGTCAAGGTTGCCGCCACAAAAGCGAGGTGGAAACGTTGAGTGACGCCCCGCCTCACAAGGTGGCATGCCCAGGTTACCGACAAATGGCCGCATAGCCAGGCGCTGACCGAATTGGCTCGTGGCGATGTTCGACTCAGGATCGAGCTGCCAGCGGACAAACCATTCGGGTTCTGACGTGAGGTTCAGCCGCTCATTCCAATAACTGTGGAACCCGCCACCGCACGAGAAGCCCCGGTGTGCCGGCCGAATATCTATGAGATGAACGGCGAGGGTCATTCCGGGTAGAGCGCCGGCGATAGCGATCGGCCCGCATAAAGCGTGGCCTGGGTCACGGGCGAAATCGTGGGGGACTTTTGGCGGTTTCGTAAAGGGATCAGCATACTCATACCTTGTTTTTGCGCAATCACAGCCCATTTCTATTTTTTTGCCATTTTTTACCCCTATATATGGGGGGGAGTGGCGTAAGAAATGTTAAAGACCAGTCTTAAAGCGGTCCTCACTTAAAAATGCTTTAGACTTAGCCTACTTTTTGGCTCGATTTTAAGGCATTTTGTCCATATTTTTGGAGTTGCTTTAGACTTACCAAGCGCTGATAGGTAGTAGAGGCCCAACCTGTTTTTGGGAAAGCTGGAGCGGCATATATAGGGCGAAGGTTTACAGATATACCTATATATGCCGTTTTGTAAGTCTAAAGCAATTTTTCCGGTTGCAGATAAACATCGAAAAAGTGACTTTTTTCAAGAATAGAAACCGGCTCTGCTTGCACTAACAAATAGAAATGCCGTCTCTTTGCGCAAAAATAAGGTCATAGATGAAAAAAAGACATAATGAACGCTCCTCTCACGGGGCCGGAGAAAACGCCACCGTGATTTTGAAAGTTGTTTTATCGGTTTCCCGCAGATAAATCGCCTTCGTCACCGTCGATTGCCAAGCCACTAACGGCCCCGGATCAAAAAAACCACTCCCCGCCGTAGGCCCCGTCACCCCATCAAACAAAGCCACCAACGCCGAGGCATACATCGGATTAAGCGCCGAATACGCATCCAACCCCCACACATGATTCGAGTCCAGCCCCCCCTGCGTCACAATCGAAAGCGCAAACGTGTATGCACTATCAAACTCCCCTGCTACCTGCACCCCTTGCAAATACACCTGCCGCGCCGAAGTGTCAAAAGAAAGGTGCGGCGGTCCAAACCTAGATCAAACCCCTCGAAGGCGGCTTCACCCGCGTTCATCGTCCCAATGTAGGAAATAATCCAGGTCCAATCAAGGGACATGGCTTTCTCCCAGATTCGTGTTGACGCGGCGCAAACGTTCGGTCTTAACCCCGAATTTGTAGGGGAGTTTATTCACTCAGGCATATAATCACCTATTCTAAACGTTCCTCTTTTACGAGATAAATTTGATTGCGGAAAGGGCTTTTGGGGGTAACTCCAAAAGCCTTTTTTTGTTTAACCCAACGGCTTTTTTTACGAATTGACTTACGAATGGGTTTCCTAGCGGACCTATTCCTAGGCGATCCAGTGTTCGCGGGTCAGCCTGAGTGGAATGAAGGAGCGCTTTGTAGGTAATTTGCCCCTGTTTCATTTGACCCAGTAAAGATAGGATGATAATATCTTTAGAAAGATATTATACTAAACAGGTTTTTTTATGTTCCCAGTCTTCATTCAACGCCTTCCCCGTGAACTCTTCCTATCTTTTTTGTACGAGATTACGCAACTGATGCCCTCTCTCCAACGGCGCATGATCATGCTGGGGATTCTTTGGCATGAAAGTGGCCTCACAAAACCCGCCCTTCAAGCACGGGTTGAAGCTCAGCTAGGTTCAGGGTGTTTTGGCATTCAGCCGACCCTGGCCCTTGCGCGGGATATTCGCATTATTCGCCAGGTCTTGCAAGGGGCTGGGTATCGCCTGAAATACAGCCGAAAGCCAGGGAGTGCGGGGTATCAGATCACGGACCGACCGGGATTAGAGCCTATACTTGAAAAGAAATTGCTTTCTGCGGTCGCCGAAGTATCCCCAGAGCAGGCCGAAATCTTTGCCCTGTTGACTCCCGCGGAGCGCGTTTGGCAGGGGGCCACCTTATCTGACCAACTCCTCGCCCAGGCTGTCCGTCGTTTGCGGCAGGAACAGCCTGAAATGAAAGAGGCGGAAGCCCAACGGGAAGTGTTGCGCCGGATGTATCAGGTGGACGGTGCGCGATGACGCTTTTATCCCTGCTCGATTATGCACGCCTGCTTCTGGATGCGATTGAAGCCTCGGATACAGAATATATGCTAGGTGGGGCGCTTGCGGTGATGGCCTATGCAGAAGCCCGCGCGACCCAGGACGTGGACGTGGTGGTCAATCTTCCCGTGGAACGCATCCAAGATTTTTCACGCGAACTCCAAAAGCGACATGTATTAATCCCCTCGGAACTTATTCTGGAACGGTTTATCCAGCCGCAACATGATACGCCCCTCAGTGGCATTCACCTTTATAGTGGGCAACGTGCGGATATTTTTCTCTTGCAAAAGGGTGATCCTTTGAGGATTTCTGCATTGAGGCGTAAACAGTTGATTGAGTTAGGAGTGCCATTGGGGCAGGTTTATGTGCATGCCCCTGAAGATTTGATTCTGTACAAATTACGGTATTTTGCCATTAGCGAGCAGGATAAACATATTCGAGATATCGCAGCGTTGCTTTATGCTCAACGAGGAAAACTGGATGAAGCCTACCTCAATCATTGGGTGACCTCGCTGGGGCTAGAGGGGTTTTGGCAACGGATACAACGAGAAGTGGCAAGGCGATTGAAGGGGTAGCGTTCTTTTGTGCAGACTACCGCTCCGGTGGGGCATTTTTTTGGGGGGGAGAAAAGGTGAAGATGAAGCCTTTGGGGCGAAATCAGAGGCTTTTTTCGTTTAACGGTAAAATATTCATATCCCCAATCGAATGGTGTGTGTGAATATGGAAACGATTTACCAACCTGTGAATGAGAAAGGGCTTCAAATCCCCTTGGTGCTTGTTCAGCAATACGGGTTAGAAAAAGGGTCGAAGGCCGTTTTAGAACTTAGCCCAGACGGGATTCGGATTCGCCCGGCGCATGCCGAACAATCCCTGATCGAACGGCGGGCGTTGAAGTATTTGTTGGCAAATGTGGGGGATGGGGCCAGAGTCAAAGTGCGCCCCTTACCCGCAGAGATGGGATGGGAGGTGGATGTTTTCGGAATCGGCATGGAAAAGCCCGCGGGGAGATTGATCTATACGGAGCAAGGAGATTTGGTTAGTGAACAATCTACTGCGCCAGAAGACATCCGCCGCACGGCTATTGCACAGTGATCCATGAAAATTACGCCGTTTCGCCAGGAATACCCGCATGCCTGTTTGCCCGCCTGTATTCGGATGGTCTTGGATTACCTGGGGGATACCCATTCTGAAGCGGAGCAGGGGTGTGTGGCAGTCTTCCTGAGTGGGGAACTTTACCTTCGGATGCGGTTAACGGGTTAGAGATTTGGGGGTATCGGGCTTTGTGGTTTGAAAACGCGCCCCTTGACCGCCTCTACGCTTTGGTTGAACAAGGTTGGCCCGTTATCCTTTTCTTTCTCGCCTCTGATTTGCCGCATGGCACATCGGGATTACATGCCGTCGTCTTAACCGGGTTTGCCAAACAGGAAGCGATTTTGATGGACCCGATTATAGGAGACGAATTTAGATTCAAATTGCGCGATTTTACGCGGGCCTGGGCCACGCTTGATCATCAAGGGATGGTGATCTGACGGCCTTGAGGGAGGATTTTTTCCTGGTTCTGGCAAATTCTGTGGTTTATGAAAAATGAGGCAAAATTGACTAAAAAAGGTCTCCTAACCATCCAGTCAATATGCCTCAACGCAAGTGCTTCAAATTTGAATTGGGCGCTCCTGCGGGTTCTTTTTTGGGTCATCTCTGCCTCCGTAGGGGGTGGGGGGAGGCGATTTTATCACCTTAAGGCGTGGTCTAGTTTTTGGCGAGAAGTATAGTTCCCACAAATACCCCCCAAGTCCCATGAGTTCCAGGAATTCACAGGAACTCTTCGAAACTCATGGGAACTTGAACTCATCACTCAAAACGCCACAAACGTCTCAAACTGCCACTTATCCTCTTCCCCTGGTTTGCCGCGCTGGTTCCAGTGTTCGTAGGGCTCGTAGCGGTTTTTGAGGGGCGTCCAATCGGTGGGGACGGAGGGGCAGGGGCCGAGATAGGGATTGGCAACGGCGAGGACTTCGTCGTGCGGGAGATCGTCCGGGACATTGAACCCTTTGTTCGGGTTGCGGATCATCCAGAAGACTGCGCCCAGCACGGACGCGGCGACCTGTAGGGTGGTGGCGTTTTGGTGGTTCACCAGGGTTCGCGTTTCTTCAATGTCAAGTTGGGAGCCAACCCACCAGCCGTTCAGCCCGTGGCCGAGGAGCAGGACGCCTAGCTCATCCGCGCCGGAGATGATTTCGTCATTCATAATGCGCTGATTGGTCTGAATATCGTAGCCACGCATCTTCAGTTCGTGGAGGGAGGCAATGGCCGCGTCCGTGGGCAGATAGGCGTAATGGACGGTGGGGCGGTAAACAGGCTTGCCGTCCTCCCACACGGTGAGGTGATCGGAAATCGTGAACGCCTCGCCGTGACGGACGACCATCCCGATAATTTCGCCCGCTTTGGGCACCCACGAGCGGACGTAGGTGTTCATCCCCATTTGGGCGAGGCAAATCTGGTTCATCGGGCCGTAGGTATGGACGTGGGCGTTCGCGGGCAGTTTGCGCTCATGCGTCCCCCAACCCATCTCGGCGGGGGCGACCCCTTCTTCCCGGAAACCTTCCACCGACCAGGTGTTGACGAATTCGTTCACTTCTTTGGGTTTGTCGCTGATTTGCGTGTCCCGCTCGGAGATGTGGATAACTTTCGTGCCGGTGTACATGCCCAGGCGAGCAAAATCGGCGTCGCGCAGGGCGTTTTCTAGTCCAGTTTTTTGGGCGGGGGTGCAAAGGCCCTGGGCGAGCATGTTTTTCGCGATGTCAATGAGGGCGACTTTCGTCCAGTGGCTGACGAGGCCGGGGTTCGCGCCGTGTTCGACGACGGCAGTCGGGCCGGGTTGAGTCCAGGATTGCACGCGGCGGCGCAGACTGAGATGGCGGACGTACAGGGTTCGTTCGGCGGGAGGCTGGAGGGCGGCATCTTCGTAGGGATCCCAGAGTTCGACGGAGGTGTTGACGTACAACACGCCGCTGTCGTGGCACCATTGCACGATCTCGCCGCAGTCAATATTCCAGGCGAGGTCAATTAACAAATCCCCGGCGCTCACATACTGGCCCAAGAGGGTCGCCAGATTCTCGCGCGTGATCTTATCCTGTACGTAGTTCACGCCCGCCGCGAGGGTGTCGGGGATGGTGTGGCGCAGGTCGGCAAAGTCCATGATCGTGATCTTCGAGAAGTCCATCTCGAAGTGGCGAAGGATGAGGGGCTGTAAACATTGCGAAACAGAGCCACAACCCAGAATCAAAATGCGTCCGCCGAAGGTTGTTTTCATTTGTTTTCTCCTCGTAAAAAATAAGGAGAGTCGAACGACCCGTTTGGGGTTGTTCGACTCTCTTTTTATATTGCAAGAAATGAACTTCAATAAAATGTTTTAATTTTTTTAGTAGTTCATTGTTTCAACAAGGGCGCTATTATATTTACAACTTCGAATTTGAAAAGACAAGAAAAGATTAAATTTCCCATCTCCGAAAATATTTACGGGATAAATTTTCTAAAATGCGAAATCGTTTCAGGGTATTTTCCCCAAGTTTCTCTACCTATTTACAAAAAAGAAGAGAAGAAACAAGAAAAATACACCTCTTTTTCTCTCTCTTCTCTTCTTTTTCTCAATCACAGCCCATTTTCAAATGAGATTTTCAAATTTTTCGCACTTAAATATTTCTCATTCTCTGATTTTCTTCCATCAGCTTTTCAAGGCAACGCCATCAAGAACAACATCCCCCAGGTGGTCGGGTTCGGGTATTGACGTTCGGGACTGCTGGAAATCATGCACTGTTGGGCATCGGACTGCGGATCATCGTTGTCGCTGACGCTCGCGGCCACGCCGAAGGAGCCGCCCGGCACGCCGGAATAGTTCAACGTCGTCCACGGGATTGCCGCCTCCATCCCGTATCCATCCGCCATCCACCACGAGGCCAGGATCACTTCATCCGCCCGGCGCGAAGCCTGGAGGCCTGATGTGCGCTCGTCGCCCAGGTTCCAGTACACCGCGCGGGGGGAATACAAAAAGTAAAACGGCCCCACGTCATCGCCCGAAGAATCCGCAAAGGGTGTGTTCCATTTCAGTTGAAGCTATTCAAGCCGCCAAAGGCAAGGCTGAATAATTTTTAGATTGATGGATAACCACCAACTCGGCACAGCGCGATTGTTCCAAGGGGTTGCCGTATAGGCGCTGATGGCGCTGTTTTCTGAGATAGAGATGGTAAGCATCCCAGTCATCATTTTCCGCCACGGCGCGCATCCGCAGTAAGCCTTCTGCGCCGCTTTGAGACCAGCGCATCCCGGAAAGTTCGCAGCGGTCTTTAACAAAATGGCGGCAGGCCCCTTCAATGACGCCGGAGGCGATGGGCCAACCTTTTGCCAGGTAGGTTGGATAGTCCAGGTAGGGCAGGTTACGCTCAAAATAGTTGGCCGTGTGGTTGAGTTGAGTCAGCAGGTTGGCCGAGACCGCCTCAGCTTTGGTCATCAGACAAAACTCGCGGATGAGTTGGTCGGTTTTGCCGGAGAGCATGAGCAGCGTTTTTTGCGCCATCCAGGGGATGCGCGCGGAACTGGTTTCGCCGAGCAAAACATTGGCGACTTTCCAGAGATACACGTTGGCGTGGATGAAGTCCAAAACCAGCGTGAAACCACCAGGTACAGCCGCAAGCGAACCTGTAAGGCTTCACAGCCGTCACACAAGGCCACTCGTTCCTGGATATGGTCGCCTTCAAGAAGGTGCACATCCTTGGCTAAACGTTCCAAAGCCGCATCTTTTCCATCCAAAGTGGCCCAGGTATGCTTGTTTTGGGGTTTGGGACGTGCTTGTTTTTGTGGTTCGAGGTCGAAAGCGGGCTTTGCAAGGTCAAAAAAGCTGTCGACCGCCGCTTGTGGTGTCCGAATCAGCGGCGCAATTGTGTAAACGCTGGTCACAATGACTCCCTTTTTGTGTCCGTGCTTCTGACCTTTGCCCAGGCGGACCGGTTTCTCTGGCTGCTCAACTTCATGATCGTTTTCGAGAACCATCGGGATGCCATTTCCGTCTGGTTGGGCTACCAGGATAGATGCTCCGGGGGCTGGGGGGGGCGGCGCTTTCTGGTCGTAGTAGGCGAGCACGTCCGCAGAACCCTCTAGGATATTTCCTTGTAGGCTGCGGGTTGAGAGCGATAAGCCCAACAAACGCTCGAACATGGCAACTGTTTTGGCGTACACATTGTCCATATCAAGATACCCGGATAATTCACAGCAAGTCTGAATAGCCATCCGCTTGTAGACTGAGTTCTTCATCGAACGGGAGTTGTTGACCAATCCCTTTTTTGTAAAAGTATGGGCGTTCAAAGCGCAGCTTGCCGAAAATCGAGTAGTAATAGCGCCCTGTATCGCGGTGATAGGGTAATTCCTGTCCAGCGGATTGTTGTACTTTTTTGCGATTGCTGTTTTCTGAGCGCACCGCGAAAAATAATTGCAGTAAATTGAAACCCAAGACAACCAGAAGCTTGAACAAACCACTCTCAATTTGTAACCGTTCAGTTGGGTAAGCCGAACTTTTGACAAGGGTCAAACGGCCTAAAAAAAGTAAAACCTTTGCCACTCGCCAAACTTCTGGCTCATCCTAAACTAAAGCGATGAAAAGGCCGCCTGGATTACCCCTCGCGCAAGCAGACTGGACCAGCACGCCCCTGGCGGTGCAGGGCGTCGTGTCGACGCTGTGGCTGGAACGAGAGAAGCTTCAACAACAGCTGACCGAAGTACAAGCGCAATTGCGCCAGCTGCATGCGGAGGTGGAGAAATTGCGGGAACAGACTCAGAAAAACTCGCAGAACTCTTCCAAGCCGCCTTCCACGGATCCGCCCCAGCGTCGGGCGTATCCGCCACGTACCGCCAGCGGGCGCAAAAAAGGCGGGCAACCCGGCCATCCGGGAACCGGACGCAAAGCCACCCTGCCTGGAAAAGTCAGCCGCGTGGTGGTGAGCCAACCCTTCACGTGTGTGCGCTGCGGGGCCTTGCTGTTGGGCGAAGACCCGCAGCCGCAACGCCATCAGGTATGTGAAATCCCCCGCCTCGCCGCAGAGGTGGTGGAATACCAGTGTCATACCCTGACCTGTGTGGGCTGTGGGCAGACCAATCAGGCAGCTTGGCCTGCCGAGATGCCGAAGGGGCGGTTTGGCTTTCGCTTGCAGGCGATAATTGGCTATCTGTGTGGCCGTTTTGGGCTCAGCCAACGCGAGGTGCCAGAATTGCTGGCCAACCTCTTTCAGGTGCAGATCAGTTTGGGAAGCATCCCGGCGCAGGAACAGCGGGTCAGCCAAGCGGTGGCTACTCCGGTGGCGCAAGCCCAGGCTTACGTCCAGCAGCAGCCGGTGATCAACCTGGACGAGACCAGCTGGGACGAAAGCCAGCAAACCGGGTGGTTGTGGGTAGGGGTGACGCCTGCCGTGACGGTGTTCCGGGTGTTGGCGACGCGCAGTGCACAGGGCACCCGGCAGGTGTTGGGGGAAAAGTATGCAGGCATCGTCGGGTCGGATCGCTACAGTGCGTATAATGGGTTGGCCTCCGCGCACCGCCAAGTGTGTTGGGCCCATCTCAAGCGGGATTTTCAGGCGTTGGTCGAGCGTGGCGGCGAGTCCCAGATCGTCGGACGGTTGTTGTTGGCGCAAGTCTCGCAGACCTTTGCCCTGTGGACCCAGGTTCGGGCAGGCACCTTGTCCCCCCCGGCCTTGCAAGCCGCCATGCAGCCTATCCGCCACGAAGTCCATTGCTTGCTGCACATTGGTACGTGCGTCAAGCATCCCGCCACCCGCAAAACCTGCCGAAACCTGCTCAAGGTGGAACCGGCGCTGTGGACTTTTGTGGACCGGGAAGGCGTCGAACCCACCAACAATGCCGCCGAACGCGCCTTGCGGCGGAGCGTCCTCTGGCGCCGCCGCAGTTTTGGGACCCAGAGCGACGCCGGCAGTCATTTCGTGGCGCGTATTTTGACCGTCGTGATGACCCTGCGCCAGCAAAACCGCAATGTGCTGGATTATCTGTCCGAGGCCTGTCAGGCTCATGCGTTGGGCAAACCGCCCCCTTCGCGGTTGCCCCTTGTTTAAGGGGTTGGATAAATCCAAGCTCATATACCTACTGAACGGTTACCTCAATTTGATAGGCGTTTGCACTCCTGGCGCTTTCGCCAGTGAAAAAAGCTAACATCTGTTCAAATTGCACGCGAACGTCCTGTATAAACTTTTCTGAGTTGAAGGTCATGGCTTTTCTCTCCGGTAGGGTTTTTGGCAAAACTCACTTTACCAGATTGATGCCTGACCTTCAACTCAAATGGAACGCGCCCAAATCAATTGGGCGACGAACCCAACCATGAACAGGTGAAAAAAAAGCGGGGCCAGCGTATTGAAAAAAGTAGGGAGTTGAAGAGGCACACGCGCCGCTAGCAAAGTTCCTGTGAGCAAAGCGGCGATAAATCAAATCAGGGAAGTGCGGATAAACCAACGAGTAACGGGGGGCATATCAACGCTTTCCCAATAACCTGTTACCGCTCGTAATCTGTCCTATGACATGACGCCCCATCCCCAAAAACACCACCAGCCAAACCCCCAGGGCCAAAAACACAAACCCTTTCGGAAGTGCCATGAGAAAAGGCAATTCCAATGCCTGCGATAAGCGAAACGTACATACGGTGTACATCCCCAACGGGAAGACCATGCCCCAATACTGCGGATCGTAGACGAGTGGGTGGCGTTTAATGACATGGCGCCAGACCCCTAGAATCACGAGCCAGGGAATCCACCACGTTCCGGCGGCCCAAAAGAAGAGCGTAAAGCCCTTTAGGAAAGGGAGGAGTTCTTCGAGTAGAGGCCAGCGGGCGGCATTCAAG
>JABWBV010000517.1 GCA_013359445.1 Anaerolineales bacterium
AGAGCATCCTCCCGCGTGATGGACATGGGTTTTTCGCACAGGACGTGTTTCCCGGCGTTCGCGGCCGCGATTACCATCGGAGCGTGCAGGTAGTGGGGGGTCAGGATATGCACGACATCAATATCTTCCCGTTGGAGAAGTTCGCGATAGTCTTCATACATATCACAGTTGAACAAACGTCCTGCGGCTTCGCGCGCCGCGGGTTTGATGTCACAAACCGCTTTCACTTCCACGTTTTCAATCGTGTGAAGGGGGAAAGCATGTGTCCCAAAGATGGCCCCACAACCAATAATCCCAACGCCAAATTTTTTCATCGTTTTTTCCTGGTGGTTGACTCGACTAAAGAAGGTCAACTTTTTAACGCAAAGCCGCAAAGGAACAAAGTCGCAAAGGTCTGTTAAGGTTTTTATTGTTGGTTCTTTGCGCCTTTAAGACTTTGCGACTTTGCGTTAAGACTTATGCCTTTTGTAAGGCGTTTTTTAGAAAAGGTACAGTTCCCCGGTCGCGGCGGAAGTGTAGATGCCTTCCAAAATGCGGGTGACGGTGTAAGCTTGTTCGGGCTTGACCACTAATTCGGCATCATGGCGAATGGCATTCAGCCAGGTAGACATTTCCAGCGCGCCGCCGTCGAAGTCTTCTTTTCCACTGCCGCCAATGAACTGCGCGCCCATCGCAAAATTCTGAATATACAGTTTGCCGTGGTTTTCACCGTTGACACGCACATGCAAGCCTCCCGCCGACTGAAAATCAGCCGTGCGTACAATGGGGCCGGAGGCCGGGAACATGTCTGCGCCCGCTTTGGTGCCGCACAGCATCGTCATCGCCTCATTGGACACAATCATATTAATCGCCCATGAGGCTTCCAAGATCACCGATGCGCCGTTCTTGAATTTCACCATGCCGAACGCGCTGTCTTCTACTTCGTATTTTTCCGGGTCCCACGGTCCCATGCCATTCGCGGGACTGCCGATCTTCGCCAGCTTATTGTATGTTGAGCCGAGCGCTGAAACCGGTTCGTAGTTATCCATCATCCATAAAGTCAGGTCGAGGGCATGGGTTCCCAGGTCAATCAACGGACCACCGCCCTGGAGTTCTTTATCCATAAAAACGCCCCAGGTCGGTACACCACGCCGCCGGGTCGCGAAGGCCTTCCCCAGGTAAATCTCGCCCAAGTCACCGTTTTCGCACAGGGATTTGATAAATTGGCTATCCGAGCGAAAGCGGTTCTGATAGCCGATGGTCAGTTTCTTGCCGGTGGCTTTGGCCGTGTCCAACATCGCTTTGGCTTCGGCGGCGGTTTTGGCCATCGGTTTCTCGCACATGACGTGCTTGCCACTTTCGAGGGAAGCGATGGTGATTTCGGCGTGGGAGCTGTTCGGGGTGCAGACATGGACGACATCAATGTCTGTGCGTTCAACAACTTCGCGGTAGTCTAAATAAATTTTGGCATCGGGCGTACCAAACTTTTTTGCGGACGTTTCAGCTCGTTCGCGGATGATGTCGCAAAAGGCGACAACTTCTACGTCCTCATGCTGGGTCAACATCGGCAAATGTTTACGATTTGCAATAAAACCACAGCCAACAACAGCAACTTTAATTTTTTTCATCGTGTATTTCCTTTGTTTCAAATGAATTGAGTCGTTTAAAATTTTTATACAAACAACATGGTAAGCGAAAACCGCTTCCACGCCCTATATTTTAATTTCATTTTATAGAAAAGCGGGGTTTATGTAACTACGCTTTGATTCGCTCTTTATTTCGCACTTGATCTCCCAAATTTTTAGACTTTTCCCGAATTTTCAAGAATGCGTTTGAAAACCCTTTTTTCGGGCAAACTTCTATTCTGAGGGGCTGTAAAAGAATAATTTCGTAGATCGCTCCGGTGGGATTTGGCAATCCCACCGGGAGGAAGGCCCGGATTTGGCAATCCGGGGCGCGCGGAAAACGCGGACTTATACTTTTACAAGCCCTGAGGAGTTAACATAGCATTTCCAGGTCCTCGCCGCTGCGCTGGCGGCTTCTCATCGAGGAATTAATAGCCAGTTCCTGATGAATTTCCTTGCCGCTTTTCTTGCTGAACACCAGAGGCCGCCCATCAAAAGGGACAAATCACAGAATTTCCGAGGACAGATGACCCTATTTAATTTTGCCTTTGTCTTGCTACAATCGTCGCAAGTGCAATATTTTCCCCACACAAATAGGATCCCAATTTAAGCCCACAACCACCGCGGCAGTTGACCTATTCGATCTTGTCAGCGCCCTAGCGCGGGCGAAATTGGTAACCTATTTCATGGTCAGAAAAATCACCCCTGCCAGATTTCCAAAGCCGGAAGCTTCACTAGTCCAAAATGACGCACCCCAAGCCTCCGAAATCTGGAACCTCAACGTCACCAGACCTCCGATGTTTGAAACCTCACTAGCCCAACACCCTCCCCATCAAACTTCCGATGTCTGGGGCCTCGAATACCGGACTTCCGAAGTTTGAAGCCTCCACAACCCAGACAACACGACTCAAACTTCGGAAATCCGGGAATTCATCAGGCTTAAACGAAAAGAAAGAGCGCCCACCTCGCAAGGTGAGCGCTCTTTCTTTTCGTTTCAAACAAATTCTTACACAAACCCATTCGCCAAATGATGGTACACATCATTCCATTTCAGTTCTTTTTTGAACTCCGATAGGGTGGTGTGCGCGTCAATCAACACATACTCGACCCCCGCAATCGTCGCGAAATCTTCCAGGTATTCGGGAGTCAACGACAGGCTAAACCCGGTATGATGTGCGCCGCCCGCCAAAATCCACGCGGCCACCCCAACTTTGAAATCCGGTTGGGGCACCCACAACGCGCGGGCCACTGGCAGATTGGGCAACGGTTCATCGTTTGGCACCACGTCCACCGCGTTCACAATCAAACGATAACGACTGCCCAAATCCACCATCGAGGCGTTGAGGGCTGGGCCGGTTGCCGCGTCAAACACCAGCCGCACCGGGTCTTCTTTGCCACCAATACCGAGCGGGTGAATTTCAAGCGAGGGTTTCCCCGCCGCGATGCTAGGGCATATTTCAAGCATATGCGCGCCGAGGACTTTATTCCCTTTCGGGCTGAAATGATAAGTGTAATCTTCCATAAAAGAGGTCCCTCCCTCTAACCCCGCGCTCATCACCTTCATCGCCCGAAGCAAGGCCGCCGTTTTCCAATCGCCTTCCGCCCCAAACCCGTACCCATCGTCCATCAAACGTTGTGGGGCAATCCCGGGCAGTTGTTTCAACCCGTGCAAATCCTGAAACGTGGTCGTAAACCCCTTAAAGCCCCCCTCCTCCAAAAACGCGCGGAGACCCAACTCAATCCGGGCCGCGTCGCGCAAAGATTGGTGCCTGGCCCCATCCGTCCGCAACGCCGGGACCACGGAGTAACTATCCTCGTATACGGCAATCAGTTCGGACACTGCCCCTTCCGAAATCGCGTTCACTTTTGCAACCAAATCCCCCACCCCATACCCGTTGACGGCATACCCAAACTGCATTTGCGCGGAGACCTTGTTCCCTTCCGTGACCGCCACCTCGCGCATGTTATCCCCGAATCGGGCAAATTTCGCCCCCTGCGCATCGTGCCACGCGGCCGCCGCACGCATCCACACCGCCAACCGCGCCAACACCTCCTCATCTTGCCAATGCCCAACGATCACTTTCCGCGCCAGCCGCATCCGCGCCCCAATAAAGCCGAACTCGCGGCCTCCGTGCGCGGTCTGATTCAGGTTCATAAAGTCCATGTCAATCGTAGACCAGGGGATTTCGGCGTTAAATTGCGTGTGAAATTGCACGAGCGGTTTTTGTAACGCCTGCAATCCGGCAATCCACATTTTGGCCGGGGAAAAGGTGTGCATCCAACAAATCAGGCCGATGCAATTGCGCGCGGTGTTCGCATCTTGTGCGACGGCATGAACTTCTTCGGGTGTAGTCACAACGGACTTAAAAACTACTTTTACGGGTAAGTTTGAGGAGTTGGCGAAGGCATCGGCGATGAAACGCCCATTGACGGCCACCTGCTCCAGCGCTTCCGGGCCATACAAATGCTGGCTTCCTACAACAAACCAGGCTTCAAGAGGGGTAAAGATTGAGGTATCCATGAAGTGTCCTTTTTGAGGGGGAATAAATTTTAGAGGGATGGTACGGATGGGAATTTTTGGGAATTCATGGGAATTTGAGGGAATTCCTACGAGTTCCCAAAAATTCCCCTAAGTTCCTACGTCTTTCCCTGCCCATACACATTTTGATAACGGTCGTACAGCTTATCAATATCGCCTTGCGCAATCGTCAAAGGTGTGCCCATCAGCAGAGAAGCCCAGGCAATGGCGGCATTGTCTTCGGTCATCACGGCGGCTTTCACCGCTTTTTCGGCGGTGGGGCCGATGGTAAACACCCCGTGACTTTGCAGGAGACAAGCCGGACTCCGACTGCCTTTGAGCGTTTCCACCACGACCTGCCCGATTTCCTCGCCCCCGATCAGGGCGAACCCGCCGCACGGAATCTCCCCGCCGAACTCGTCCGCCATCGCGGTGGTGATGCAGGGGATGGCGCGTCCGTGCGTGGCAAACGCGGCCGCGTACCGGGAATGGGTGTGGACAATGCCGCGCACTTCCGGCATGTGCCGATAAATGTAGCAGTGGGAAGCGGTATCCGAGGAGGCTTTGTACTTGCCCTCGACGATTTTGCCTTCCAGGTCGACGACGACCATCGTTTCCGCGGTCAGATCGGGGAATTTGATCCCGCTTGGTTTGATCACGATTAGCCCGGTTTCCGGGTCCCGCGCGCTGACGTTGCCGCTCGTCCAGGCGACGAGGTTGTTCCGGGGCAGTTCGAGGTGGAGTTCGACGAGGTGTTGTTTGAGGAGTTCGAGCATGAGCTTGGGGTAGACAGGTATATAGGTAGACAGGTAAACAAGTAAAGTGGGAACCTGTTTACCTGTTTACTTCAGCGCCTCTACGGCGGTTCGTTCGATGATCAGGCCGCTCTTGTAACGCCCCATAAACACGGCAAAACCATCCACATCCCTGGCTTCGGGGGCGAGGGTAGTGCTTTTTTGGGTGGCAAAGACTTTGTGGGAGAGGTAGGCTTCCAGGGGTTCGTTTGCGGTTTTGTGGAGCATGTAGGAGGCGAGCAGGGCGATGCCCCACGCGCCGCCTTCGCCCGCGGTGTCCATCACAGAGACGGGGACGTTCATCGCCGCGGCCATCATCTTTTGGCCCACTTCCGGGGTTTTGAAAAAGCCACCGTGCCCAAGAATCTGATCAATCTTAACTTTTTC
>JABWBV010000518.1 GCA_013359445.1 Anaerolineales bacterium
GAACTATTTTTCCTGCTCGGCAATTCGGGTCATAAGGCCCACAATCTACACTATGCCCACTTGGATCGGTATATCTTGACGGATTGTTTAATCCGTAATTCAGCGCAATCAACCCTCCCATACTCAAACCTACCAGAAAAAGCGGTAAAGCGGGCGCTTCTTGCCGCACACAGTCCACGAAACTTCCGACATCTGTTCCGATCTCATCCCAGTTCTGAACAAACATGCGCTGTCCTTCGGACTGTCCATGACCGCGCAAGTCAAACGAGTAAACGGCAAAGTTGTGGGCAACGAGGTGTCGCGTCAGATTACGATAGGGTAAGGCTTCTGAGTGATCCCCAAAACCATGAATGAGGATTACTTTTGCTACTGGCTGTTCAATGGGTTCCGTAACGAGGGTGTGTAAGGCCAGTCCATCAACTGTTTTTAAGGGGGTAAGGAACATAAATTTCTTCATCGCAAGAAAGGGATTAGATTCCTTTGTAACTGTTCACCCGAGAGGAGAGAACTGCCGAAAAGAGGGATGCACAGGGGTAACATCCCCCCGCGCATCCCTCTTTTCGGGGAACTTCCATTCTTATGATTATTGCATGACTGTCAATCCCCTGCTACAGATTCTACGGACTTGAAGGAAGGTTGAGGATTAGTCGGTTTAGCACGCAACACCCGCCAAAGAATCCGGGGGTGGAACAAACTGGGGGGCGGGGCCATCAGATTCATGACCTTCAAAAAGGCCATGCCCACCACCTCATCGTGCAGAGTGGCACGGTGGACTTTCTCGACATATCGGTTGATCAGGTCCGTCCCAGCAGGTTTGGGGCCGGTGGTGGCGGGGAACCGGAAATCTTCGCCCACCGCTAACTGCCAGGGGATGTCAATCACTTTGGAGGCTTGTTTGAAGAAGGTTATTGCCAGGTTTTCGAGGGGGGTGTTTTTTGCGAGCAGTTTTTCCAGCTCGCGCGTTTGCAGGGCGGCGGAGGTCATCCCCTGCCCGTAAGTGGGGTTGAAGCTGGAGATGGCATCGCCCAGCACTAGGTATCCTTTTGGAAAGCGGGTAAGTTTTTCGTAGTGGCGGCGCAGGCTGAGGGGGAATCTGAATGGGGTAATGTCGGAAAGAGGTTCGGCGCGGCAGATAGTTTCGTAAATGTCCGGCGCGGGGAGACTGCGGGCGAAGGCGAGAAATCCTTCGGGGTCGGTCGGGGCGTGGTCGCCCGCCCATCCGCCCAACGAAACGATCCAGCGATCCCCTTCGATGGGGAACATCCCGCCGAAACGAGTTTCTTTTGGGGCCTCAGGGGTGATCAGGGTCCAGGTTTTCCCGCGCGGGTCGGCAGGGTTGCGGCGATACGTCCGGGTCGCGTAGCCCACGTCCACTTTTACTTCGCTCGTCGGTGGCGCCTCAAACCCCAATGCCTCCAGCCATTGCGGAGAACGTGAGCCTCGCCCGCTTACATCCACGACCAAATTGGCCAGGAGTTGGGTGGTTTGTCCGTTTCCGCGTGCTTCGACTTCCACACCCGTAACCTGGTTGCGGTCTGGGGTGGTAAGGAGTTGTTTGACGGCGGTATTGTCCATCAAGGTGACATTGGGCAAGGCGACGACCCGCGCCCGCACGAGCGATTCGAGCAGGGGGCGGCTCATGGTTGTGGCGTTGACGCCCATCTCGAATTGTTTGCGATAACCCCCATAGGAATACCAGTTCATCACCCCGGCAAAATCGCCCATCATCGCGCCGCCGTCGAGCAGGGCTTTGGGCAGGTCGGGGAAGTAGCGGGTCATTACCTGCAGGCCGGTAGCGAGGAGACCGTGTAAATGTTGGGTTTGCGGCTGGCCTTTGCGGGATTCGGGTTCGGGCGAGACAGTATCGCGCTCCAGGATCGTGACGCGGTTGAAATGGTCGCTCAGGACACGGGCGGCCAGCAGACCGGCCATACTTCCACCAATAACGATGGCGTGATTGTGAAGGGTATGTTTCATGATGCTTTTTCCTTTTTTGTTGATTTCGGAGGCTTTCCTAACGAAGCCTTAGCAGTTACGATTTGATTGACATCATGGTACTTCCATCCAATATTCACTTTACAGCCCGAAAATTGTTCATTTTTTGGTCATTTTTGTTAGGGCTTGTAAAAGTATAAGGCCGCGTTTTTCGCTCGCCCCGGATTGCCAAATCCCGCCGGAGCGATCTACGAAAGTATTCTTTTACAGCCCCTTAGTACACAGAACGAGAAAAAAGGACACAGAAAATTTTCTGTGTCCTTCCGGGGTATAGTGGTACAAAGTACACGGGTAACCAAAGTTTCCTATACTTGTTTTCCCTACTGTATATCAAGTGTGTTTCCGGGGATGAACGAAGTTCGTGTTGCTCTTTTCGGATTTTGAATAAGCAAGGACGAACGCCGTTCCTTTGCAGATGTACGATAGAAAATTCTTGGTGAGTAAATACTCACCCTCACTTCGCTTCGGAATGAACTGTCCCCTCCGCGAGACGCTTCATTCCTTTCCTAAAACTTCATCCAGCAGGGGCACGTTGACGAAAATCCCCCCCTGGTTTTCGAGAGCGGTCCGCGCAGCCGGGGTAATCCCTTTCCGTCCGAAAATGACGTAATTAAGCCGCCATGCCTCTCCTCCGTCCCAAAGATCTTTCAGGAGCAAAGGCGTCTTTTTGGTCATCAGGTCTTCTACGACCTGTTTCTCCACGGGCTTATCCCCCCATTTACACTCGCCCAGCAGAAGCTCCCGCGTTTCCCAGTTCAGGGCGACCACATCGACCTGCACCCGGCTACTCCAATGACTCCCCACGACGGCGGGACGAAACGGTAGGTGTTCCGCCCGCGCCTGGGCGAGCACCCACTGGCGCGCCAGGTCCTCAAAGGCCGTGCCTCCGACAAAGGCACGCAGATTTTGCCGGATATAACTGATCAAGTGTTCCACTTGCATGAGCGGATCATCTTGAAAGGGGGCCAGAAAGCGAAAGAAAAACCGAAAATAGGGATCAGATAAATGGTAGCGGCCACTGCGTACGCGTAACCGCTCCGCTGGACGCACGGTGGCGGGCAGGCGGCGTTCAACCAGCCGGAGGGTTTGAAGGGTATCTAAATAGGTGTTGATACTTGTGCGCGGCATAAAACAAAAACTGGAGATTTCTTGGAGCGTGTGTTTCCCCGCCCCAATCGCTTTCAAGACCGCCATATAATGGGCGGGTTCGCGCACTTCGTCGTACAACAAGAGGGTAGGCTCTGCCATGAACAAACTGCCTGGGGCGACCATCACATGACGGAGATTCGCGACGAGATTTTGGTTTCGATCTAACCAATTTAGGTACGCGGGAATGCCCCCCACCATCGCATAAGCGGCGATCCGCGCTTCGGCGTCCCAAGTCGGGAAAAACTCTCCCAGGCTTGAAAAGGGCAGGGGTTCCAGGTGCCATTGCCCGGTCATCCGCCCAAACAGCGGGGATTGCCGCGCCATCAGGGTTTCCATCGTCCGCACATGCGACCCACACAACACGATAATCAGGTTGGAACGCTGAAAGTGTTGATCCCAGGCATGTTGTAAAGCCGAAAGAAACGCGGGATCTGTTTCCGCGGCATAGGGCACTTCATCGAGAATCAAAATATGCCGCCGATCTTGCAGATTTCCTGCCACCGCCGTCCAAACCTCTTGCCATGAACCATAGGCTGGGGCGCTCCCTTCAGACACACCCAGCAAATGGGCAAAAAAGCGATTACGTTGCATCGTCGCACTTTCTTTGGAGGCGGCCCAATAAGTAAAAGTCAAACCGCTTTCCTCCGCCCACTTGCGGAGCAATTCGGTTTTGCCGACGCGGCGCCGCCCATAGAGTAAGACCAGTTGGGCCGGTCCAGGGGTACGGCGTTGAATCAGGTTATTCAGGAAGGTCAATTCTGCTTTACGATCCACAAACATGCAAAACTCCAATATTGTATAGTTTGGGTTATTATAATCCAAACTATACAATGTTCAAAATTGTGCCTTGACCTGGACAGATTTCACCCGAAATCCGCCCAGATCAGGGCATAACCCTGAAATCCTCCCCACAGCAACCCACCGCCCCAATGCGCCGGTGGGTTTTTGATTCCCCCCTGCCCCCGCAGGCCCCCCACAGGAGTTTTCCATGACCACCCAACTCGCTTTTCTCCCCGACGCCACCCCCCGGCTCCAATATCTCCCCCTACGGGAGCAACCCGCGCACCGGGTCGCCGAAGCCCCCACGACCGTCAATCTCGTCGAACTGCTGGCCGCCCTCATCGGTGGCCCGCGCCAGGTCGAGACCGCCGAAGCCCTGCTGAAGCAATACAAGACCCTTCACGCCATCCGGCAAGCGCGCGCCGCCGACCTGGCGCGTAGCGTTCATGGGTTGGGACGTCCCACCGCCGCCCGGCTGGTGGCCGCCCTAGAACTGGCCCGCCGCGCCACCCTCGAAAGTGCCGACGAACGCCCCTCCATTCACTCTGTCGCGGACGCCGCCGCCCTCGTCATGTACGAGATGGCCGCGCTCGAACAAGAAGAATTACGGGCGATTCTGCTGGACACGCGGATGCGGCTGATGAGCGTGGAGTTCATCTACCGCGCCTCCATCAACCAAGCCCAGGTGCGCGTCGCCGAAGTGTTCAAAACGGCAGTCCGGCGCAATGCCGTGAACTTGATTGCCGTCCACAATCACCCGTCCGGCGACCCGACCCCCAGCCCCGACGATGTCGCCATCACCCGCGCACTCGTCCAAGCAGGCAAACTGCTCGATGTGGAGGTAATCGATCATCTCATCATCGGACAAGGCCGGTTCGTCTCCATGAAGGAACGCGGGCTAGGCTTTTCGTAAGAAGTTTTCCAACCACCTCGCGCGAACCTGGGGGCTACCCTTCTTTCTCCCCCAACTTATCCCTTTTCCACTCAAGCCGGACCTAAAAGAGGCCGGCCTCATTCTATTTCCCATAGGAGTTTTCCATGCTTACCCCCACCCCTCTCGACGACCTCACAGATGCCTTTTGGACCTGCGCGTGCGAGACTGCCTCCATCCACCATCGCACGGTGGATGATTGTCCCAAGTGTGAAGCCCAACGTGACAACCAACCGAATAGTGCCCAGCACGAAGTTGCCCAGCACCTCGGCGACGTATTCGATGAGGTTTTTGCCCGGCTCAAAGAGGCCGTCGCGGACCTGTTCCACCTTGAGACACAGGTTCGTCCATCCCCTTTCACCCGCGACGAAACCTTGACCTTCGAGGGTGTCCGGCCCTACGTCACCTTTGCGCTGGAAAAGTACCTGAAAGGGTTGGTTGATC
>JABWBV010000519.1 GCA_013359445.1 Anaerolineales bacterium
TCCCGGTTCCAGTAGATTTCCCCTTCAGCGGGCAGGAGGCCGAGGAGGGCGCGGAGGAGGGTCGTTTTGCCGGAGCCGATCCGCCCGGTGATCACGGTTAAAGTTGACGGTTGCAGGTTGAAAGTGATGTCGCGGATGCCACGCCCGGATTCGGGGTAGAGGTAGGTAAGGTGGCGGACTTCGAGGGAGTTTAGGCGGTCGGCGGGGGTTTTGACGGGTTGGGAAAGGTCGGGAAGCGGGCCGAGGAGGTGGATGGGGTTGTGCTCGACAAGTTTCATCGGCGGCGCACCTTGCATGATGACGAGCAGGCGATCAATCGAGACGCTGACCTGCCGGTACCGGGCGAGAAAACTGCCGAACATGCCGGTGATGGTGGTCAGCCAGCCGATGTAGGAGACAAAGAGGGCGAAGTCGCCGACGGTAAATTGTCCGCCGCTCATCGCCCCCGCCGCGGCGACGAGCAGGACGCCTGTCCCCAGGTTGCCCATGTTGTAGGAGACGGTTTCGAGAAACTGGTTGAAGAGGGTGTCCCGCAGGGTGGCGGTGCGGCGGGCGGCGTTGAGTTTTTCCAGGTGGCGAACGACGTTTTGCTCGGCGTTGGCGACTTTGACGGAGGTAATAGCCCCGAACAGTTCACCCACCAGGCCGGTGACGTTGCCGATGGATTGTTGGGTCGCGGCGCGATAGGCGCGGATGCGTTTGGTGGCAATGTTGACGATGATGACGACCAGCGCAAGCGGGAGAAAGATCGCGAAGGTGATGTACAGGTTGATCCGGGCGAGGACGATGACGCCAATGCTGAGAGCGATGGCCTGCCCGACCGGATCGATCGTCCAACTCAGGAAGGATGGGATGCTTTCGACATCATCTCGGAAGCGGGCGATGGCCTCGCCGGGGGAGTACGGGAGGGGCCGCGCCCCCGGTTGGTGCAGGACGTGCGAGAGCAGATTCCGCTGGAGCAGGCTGTTGACGACGAGGTGAACGGCGGTCTCCGCGAGGCTGGCGCAGATGATGACGAGGACACGGACGAAAGCGGCGGCGATGAGGAGCCAGATGAGGGTGGTGATGGGAGATTGGGGATTGTTGATTGAGAATTGAGGATCAGCGAGGAGATCGAAGACTTGTTTGACGATGAGGCCGGGGATGAGCGGGAAGAGGTAGAACATGATACTGGCGAGGAACCCGCTCGCGAGGTAAAGGGGGAGGCGGTAGCGCGCGAGGGCGAGGATGTAGCGCCAGGTGGGGAGAGGGGTCGAATTTTCTGAGGTCATGCCAACTCCTGCTCTAATCCCGTCTGCAACAATTGCGCGAATCGTGACCCTGGATCATTTACTAACGCCAGTCGCTCCCCGTACTCCACCATCCGCCCCTGTTCCAAAATCATGATCCGGTCCGCGCGTTGCACCGTGCCCAGACGGTGGGCGATGATGATCGCGGTGCGGCCCGCGAGCAGACGGGTGATCGCCCGTTCCAGCAAGCGTTCGGTGGCGGGGTCGAGGCGGGAGGAGGCTTCATCGAGGATGATCAGGCCCGGGTCCTTGAGAAAAACGCGGGCGAACGCCAGCAGTTGCGCTTCCCCCGCAGATAGCCCTTCCCCACCCGCTTGCAGGAGTGTGTCCAATCCCTGCGGGAAAGCTTCCACCCATTCGAGCAGTTCCAACTCCCGGAGGGCGAACCGAATCCGGTCATCAGAAATGTTCGAGTCGAAGAAAGTCAGGTTGTCGCGCACGCTGGCGTTGAACAACTGCACGTCCTGCGTCACCATCCCCACGCGGGCGCGCACGTCGTCGAAGCGGATGTCCGGGAGGGGGAGGCCGTTCAGGGAAATGGTGCCCTGTTGGGGGTCGTAAAAGCGAAAGAGCAGGCGGGTGAGGGTGGTTTTGCCGCTCCCCGTGCGTCCGAGGAGGCCGAGGGTGGTGTGCGAGGGGAGGGTGAAGGTGAGATCGGTCAGGACAGAAGACGGAGGACGGGGGACGGATTCGGTCTCCGGTCGTCGGTCATCCGGCGCATCCTCATATGCAAAACTCACCCTTTCAAACCCCACAGCCAACGCGCCCTCTCCCAAAGCCTGCGTTCCGTCTTTCAACGTGGATTTTGCCTCAAGCAGTTCATTGACCCGGCGGACCGCCGCCCCGGCTTGTTGAAGATCATCAATCTCGCGGATGATGCTTTCGATGGGGCGGGTGAGCAGTTGGGTGTAACCGAAGATCAGATACGCCGTGCCGAGCGTGATCGTCCCTTCCTGAAATATCCACGCGGCCAGGCCGAGCGCCACCGCACTGCCCACGGCGAACAGGACAATGGTCGAACCGAACGAAGTGGTCCCGATCAGGTCTGCTTTCAGGTCTTTGCGAAAGTAGGCGCGAGCCAGTTCCGCGAGGCGGCGCATCACGTAGGGGACGGCCCCGTTTGCGCGGATGTCTTCGGTGCCGGAGAGGCGTTCTTCGATGAAGCCGAAGTACAGCGCGCGGGCTTCTTTCGCCGCGTTCCAGTACGGGATGCCGACACTGCTGATCCGGCTGAGGATGAACATCGTGACGAGCGTGAACCCGGTCAGCGAGGCGCCCACGCGCCAGTCAATGCCGAACAGCAAAATCAACACGCCCAACATCAATATGACGTTGCCTAGAATCCGCACCACGAACCGGGAGAAGAATTTGTTCATCGTCCCGACATCGCCGTCCACCCGCTCGATGAAGTAACCGGGCGTGCGGGCGTTGTGGAAGGATAGGTCGAGCGCCATCGTGTGCCGCGCGAGGTCCGCGCGGAGGCGGTTGGTTGCGGTGAGGCCGACGTCGGTGGCGAGGTAGGTTTCCGCGATGGTGAGGGTCTGGCTGAGGAGGCCGATGAGGAGAAACAGGCCCGCGACGCGTAAGAGGCTCGCGGTCGGTTCCCCCGCGAGGGCCAGATCAATGAAATTCGCCAAAATTTGGGGCAACCACAGTTCCAACCCAATGGCGGTCAAAAAGACCAGGGCCAGGAGGGCGACTTTTCCGGCTTGCGGGCGGAGGTAGGTGGTGAGGTAGTGGCGGTACACGGAAATTTGATATTGGAGATTGATTAGTGAGGGTAGAATTGGAGTATTCTAGCACGAGAATGAATCCCTATGCTTCAGCATAGTTTTCAACTCAGGACATTCATTGACATTCCAGTGGAGGGTGTTTACGAGCACTTGACGGATCCGCGCAACCTGCTTGGATTTCAACCTTTGCTGATTGAGTTGTCCCCCATCCGATGAGAGACGAATGATGCGGAACAAACGGGGTTGCACTATGAAACAGTGGAAGCGTTCCGGGTTGGGCTATGTTAAAGTTCAACAATCTTTACGTCTGAGCAGTTACCAAATTTCGTTTCATAGCAAGAACCTCCAGGACAATAGGGAAAGATATGAATAGACAAATGGCCATTTTCAAACTAGTGGTAGGACACTCTTGACCATTTTGGGCGGTTTTAAGCATTTTTGCGCGTTTATTGCTTCGTGTCCTTCTTTACAGAATCTTTAATCTTTCTTCAAGCACCCTTGATAGTAAAGGATTATCCTTAAGACAATCGAATAACCAGTAGCCGTTCGCAATCCGCGAGCTGCTGAAAACCAATAAGGAGTAAATCTCATGAAGAAAATATTAATTATTTTGACAGTTGCAGGTGTGATGGTTCTTGTATTAGGAGCCGCAGGGTATGTTTACGCTCAGGCTCAAACCCCAACCCCCGCTTTGGGGCCAGGGATGATGGGGGGAGGAGATGGTCGTGGGCACAGAGGTATGATGGGGCAGGGTTATGGCTCCGGCATGATGATGGGCGGTGAATACGGTTTTGGCGAAATGGGGGCCTTACATGATTACATGTATCCGACATTGGCCGCGGCGTTGGGGTTGACCCCCGAGGAATTCACCACCCGCCACACAGCTGGTGAAACCTTCTGGGAGCTCGCCGAAGCACAGGGGTTGACCACCAAAGAAGCCTGGAACCTGATGCAAACCGCACGTGATGAGGCTCTTCAGCAAGCCGTAGCGGATGGCGTCGTTACGCAGGAATTCGCGGGCCAAATGTTGGCCCGCATGGAGGCAATGCACGGAGAGGGATTTGGCCCTGGAAATGGTCCCTGTCATGGGGACACCTCAAGCGAGTAATTGCTTTCAAAACGCAAAAGTCTCATCCGCAAACATCGAACAGGTCACGTCAGTGGCCTATTTTGTTTTAAGGGGCACGGCGGGGGTGCAAATGTCTTTAATTTTCCAGGACATTTGTCATCAGCAAAAATGCCTATCCATGAACGCGCCGGATAGCGCATGACAAGCCTGATGAAGAAAGGAATAATACTGGTATCCCTACAAGAAGGATTAACGAGATGAACAAAACGGCCCCCCTCAACCGCCATGAAACCCGCGAAAGGATGCACAAACGCCATAAGCATCCGAAAAACATCCAAATCACCATTGTTGCCACGGGTCTGCTCTTGGTAGCCGCTAGTATTTTCTGGTTGGTTTCCCAGAATAAAAGCTCCATTGCCACAAGGACGTACAAAACCGAAGATGTCGTTTACGGCCAAACCTTGCGCGCCACCCACGAGATGGATGGCCCCAAACTGAACCAAATTCCCTTTCTCCCCAAAGACGGCCCCCAGCCCCAAATCACCCTTTCCGAAGATTTTTATGATTTTGGCGTGATTGGGCCAAAAGACCTCGTGACCTATCAATTTGCTATCTTCAACGAAGGGCAGGAACCCCTGACGATCAGCCGGGCTTATACAACCTGTGGGTGTACGGTCGCAGATTTCACCACCACCCTCATCCCACCTGGTAAAGTTTCCCTGATGACCCTCATCTTTGATGCAGGTTATCATGGCGATGTAGCCGGACAAACCGTACGTCGTGGCGTCATCATCGAGAATAACGACCCCAACAATCCTCAAATGGAAATCTGGATTCAAGCGACCATCGCAAATAAATAACCCTGTTGAGCAACACAATGACAACAAAAACCACCCTCACAACCTTCTTCCTGACCCTGGCTGTCCTCATCCTGGCGGCCTGCACGCCCCAACAACCGCAAATGACCGGTCACAACCATCCGATGGCACCCCTCACGGATATGCCGTACATGGTCATTGAAACCGAAGCCATGGTGCAGGAAGCTTATCAATTTTCCGTTGCCAATCCCGAAATAGCCTCCGAAATTCCCTGTTATTGCGGGTGTGTCGGCATGGGGCACAAATCTACCTACGACTGTTATGTGTCTGGAGAAGACGCCAATGGCACCCTGACTTTCGATAACCATGCCATTTATTGCCGGATCTG
>JABWBV010000520.1 GCA_013359445.1 Anaerolineales bacterium
TCCAAAATGCTTTGCGGGGCCAGCTGGACGATGAGTTCGGTGATTTCGTTGAGTTGGTGCAGATAACTTGTAGGCATCAGATGTTGAGAAGTGTTTTTCGAGTTTTTGAGCCAGCCCAATACGCGAACGGATCGCTGAACGGGCGCGCGCGGACGCCGCGAAAAAGCCCGGTCGCCCAGGGGAGTGGCTGGCGGTGAAGGTGTATGTAGGTCTGTGCGGGGAGTTCCCAAAAGACCTCGGCAGGGGCGGCCAGGCCAAAATACGCCGCCGAATAGTGTGCCATGCGGAGGACACGCTCGGTACTGCCCCATTGTGTAGCATGAGCGGCTAAGGCGGCGCGCCAAATGGCCGCGACAGATGCGGTCGCACACACCCGATTGACCAGGTTTCCAAGGGGCACATGCAACTGATAAACCCGCATTCTAATGTCAGTGCGTACGCTTTGCGCGAGAGCGAGTGCAACCGCGTGCGCTACTTTGTGATGTTCAGGATGAAAATCCACGCGGGAGGAAGTGTACACGATCGTGATGGGAAAATTTTCGAACAGGGTTTTCAAAACGCGGACGAGCGCCTCCACCTCCCATTCATTTTCTTTCAAGCCTAGAAAGGTCACTTGTGAGACGCCCAAAATATGCGCGCTTTCCTGCGCCTCCGCCGCGCGGCGCTGAGCCATTTCATTCGGGGAAAGTCCCCCCGCGTGGGAGCCGCGCCCATCGGTTACGTACACCAGATGGGTTGTGTCCCCGGCCTGGTGATGGCGTATCAGGGTGCCTCCGCAACCGGCCACTTCATCGTCGGGGTGCGGGGCAAGGGCAAGAATGTGTTGCCCTCCCTGAGAGTCCCATTCCTGCACGGGATGGCGCATCCGTCCGGCGAGGGAAAACCCCGCGGCCCAAAGATTTTCAGTGAGCGAAAAGAGAAATTTCCGGGTTAAGTGTTTCATATCGCGTCAAAATCTCCCCCGCACATGAGCCATCGGTCAGGATCACGCAATTCCGCGAACGGCAAAGCCGGATCGAATTGCACCATTCTGACCTGAAATCCGTGTCGGCCCGGTAAAAACCCGCGTTTTTGATATTGCCGAAATTGCCAGGCGTGGCGCGGGACCTGTGTCATTACCGTTTCGACCCCCGCCGCGTCCATCTCGTGGAGGACGGTATTCACCAACGCGTGCCAGGTGACGGTGTCCTGCCGGGCAGTGATGATTTCGGGGATAAACCCACGGACGGCCTGATCTTCCGCCGCGATTCGGTACACGGCATAGCCACGCAACTCCGCGCCCACGCGGGCGGCCAGCACACGGTATGGGTACGTGGGGCAGTCCAGATACCGCCAGGCAACCCACTGCCGGTCACGGACAACGGAAAATTGAAAATCACCCCGGATATTGTCCCAAAACCGATCAAAGGCTTCCCCGGCCTGGGCAACGGGTTCGATTTGAACGTTCCCAGTCCCGACGCGGGCACGTTGCCAAAACACCCGCCAAACCCGTCCGGGGAGGATCATCCGTCGAAGAAAATGCCAACCAAGTTTGCGCCCCAAAATGGCTTCAGGCCGCATCGGATATACCATCCACTGCAAGGCAAAAAGCGGTTCCCACCCCAACGCGTCTTTGCGCGACCCCCATTTTTCGTTGGGCAGGCCGATATTGAATGCCACTCCCGCCTCTCGCCAGACCTCAAACGCGTGCTGGCTCACCCGCGTGAGCAACCCCCTCCGACGGTAATCGGGATCGGTCATTGCGTCGGCCCCCACCATTCCTCTCCACACCTGTCCGCCCAGTTGATAACACAACGGCAGTCCTGCATATTGAAAAATAAGGCGGTCACCATCCAACGCCAGCCAGACATTTTCCACTGTTGAGGGATACCCCTTCATTTTCCAGCGCCAATGGTCTTCTGTAATTGAGTGTCCGTAGGCGCGCTGAAAAAGTTGAGTGATGCCTTCTTCATCTTTTGGGGCGTATCCCCGGATAGGGTAGAGGGAGGGGTCGGTCATGGAGCGGTTTTCAGCCAGGAGGATAAATCCTGCTGAATCAAATCCTGGAGGAACAAAATATCCTCCCGGTACAGGGCCATCAATTTTTCCCGGAGTTCGAGGGGGAACACTTCCTCGCGCGTGTTCCACTGGTGCAAGGCTTCCCGTAGACGCTGGCGCAAAGGCGTCGGCAAGAGGTGTTTGACCGTGTCCTTGAACCTGTTGGGGCGTGTTGCCAACGCGTGAAGCGCGGGGGATTTGGGTCGCGCGCTCAAGTTGTGCCGCACCCGCACATCCGGCACAAAGGCGGCCTCCACCCCTAAAAAGGCAAACATTTTTTGCAAGAGCGCCGTCGGGTTCGTGCTCAATTCCTCGTACAACCCCACAAACAATTGTTCCCGCGGGAAGCCATCCAAATATCGGCGGATTTGCACCCCGTAAAATCCCACGCGCTGATAGTGCCAAAACGGCCACGGCCCCCACCCCTGCCGGAGACGCGTCTCCTCGGCCTCCAACGCTTGCTGGAAGGAACCAAGCGGCTCAATCCCGGCTTTCCGATATTGCCGATAGTTGGAAATCGCTCGCTCCACAGGGTGACGCAACAGGGCGATGAGTTTGATGTCGGGGCAGGTGGCGCGGATGTTGATCGGGGCGTGGGGGCTGTACAAATACAACGGCGAAATTTCCCCGGTCACCTGTTCGCGCGGGGCATTGGCAAACGTCGCGAGGTACTGTGCCCGGTCGCGGAGGCAAAACCGCTCGACGGTCTCCCAATCTCCCGGGCCGCGGAACTGCCCCGCGTCGCGCCCGCCCTCCAACGCGAAAAAGTTCGGCTCGTGAACGGGGCACATGAAAATCTGCGGGTGTTGGTTCAGATAATGGTACAGCGACGACGTCCCAGACTTCGCCGCGCCGATGCCTAAAAAATCCGGCCATCTCATGGGGTGGCTACCTCAAAAAGGGTGAAAATGTGTTCGTTTTCTGCCGTCAGCCCGCGCATCCCCACCGTTCCGATTTCGCTCAACCCCACCTCATCGCGGAGCCAGTGATAATTTTCGGACGGGGCGCGCCCCACCCATTGGGTTTCGATGCTGTCCAATTCCAGAAAAAGATACGTCGGTTTGCCGGAAGCGACCAACCCAGCCAACCTCTCCGAGTCGAGCGAAAATATCTCGTGTGTTTCCAGCGGCGTGTAATGCTGGAAGGTCAACGTCAGGCCAAAGGTGATCACCTGCGCGTCCGCGGGGAGTTGCTGTTGGACGGTCGCGACGGTGTCCAACTCGGCCTCTTTGCGGATGATGAAACTCTCCGTCAGCGTCCACCCCCCGAAAGCCATCCATCCCAGCCCCAGCACGACGACCCCTCCCAGCCCCCACCGACCCAGCCGGGGCACCCGCCCGATCAGTTCCCCCCATCCCGCCGCGGTGACCACAGCCAACGGGGGAAGATAGGCCAGGGTAAACCGAAAATTTTGCCAGGGCGCGCCCGCGTGGAACCCGTACACCATCCCCGCCCAACCCAAAATTAACAGCCATCGCACCGGTGACCCTTCCCGCACAAAAGCCCAAAGCCCCGGCAAGATCAGCCAGGCCAGCAAAGGCGTAAAAAAATATCGGTGTGCGGGAACTGCCGCGTAGTACACCCCATTGGGCAACGCATACCGCAAAAAACCATCCCCGGTTTCAAACTCCCGTTGAAACGCGTTCAACGGATTCCAATGATAGACTTCCAAATCGCCCGCGAAGGAGGCGGTTTGGGGGGCAGGGGAGAGGTACACGGAGAGCGCGGGCACGATGACCGGGGAGAGAATCCCCCCCGCGAGGGCGGCGGCCCCAATCAGGTGGGGGAACGCGATCCGCCTTGGGGTTTGGCGCAAGACCCAAAGCGTGTACACCCCGCACGGGATCGCCGTTAACGCGTAAGCCCACCGGCTCAGGACGGCATACGCCACTCCGATGACGGCCAGCCCCAACCATTTGAAATTTCCCTCGGGTTGTTTCCCGTACCGCGCCAACACCCACACCCCCATCGTGGCCGCGGCCAGCCCTGTGGTGTCTGCCATCACGACGACGCTGGACTGCCAGAGTTGGGGGGTGAAAGCGACGAGGCCCCCCGCGAGGATCGGGATCATCCGATGTTTATCCACTCCCCCGACTTCTTTCGCCAACAGCATGGTAAAGATCGGCACAGACATCCCGGCGATCAGGCTAACGATTTGCCCGGCGAGGGGGCGAATACCGACGACAAAAGTGGTGAGGGCGACAAAAAGGGGATACCCCGGCGGCCAAAAAAAGGACGGGATGGGTTGGCGTTGGAGGAGGCTGTCGCGGAGCGGGCCTGTGGCGTAGGTGTAATAGGCGTAGGGGTCTTGCCCGTAGAGGCCATCGAATGGATGGCGCGCGAGCAACAGCGTGAGGGGGAGGAGCATGGACAAGACGAGCAGGAGGTTAAGTAGAAAGTCTTTTGATACAATGCGGTGTTGCAGTTTCATACAGATTAAGAGGCTTATTTCGTGAATTCTTTTCCACTGGTCAGTGTCATTATTCCAACATTCAATCGGGCGCAGTTATTGGAGGCGGCTATCGAGAGTGTGTTGCGCCAATCATACTCGAATTATGAAATTCTAGTGCTGGATGATGGCTCGACCGACGAGACCGCCCCGCGCGTGGCGAGTTTTGGGACATATCCGAAAAACAGAAAATTCGATTTGCGCCAGGAATGAGGCATACACGGGTGCATGATGGTTCGTAGTATGCTCCACGGGATGAAGAATCGTTTGCGGGGTCAAACCACGCGTGAGATCGGCGTTGTTTTGACGGGACACTCCGTTCGTTTGGGGATGGGGATCATCAGCAGTGCGCTCTTGGCGCGGGGGTTATCTCCGGAAGGATTGAGCGTTTTTACGGTGGTGGGTGCTTGGGTGGCAATTTTAGGAACGTTTGCGGATTTTGGTTTACGGAATAGCGCAGTGCGGCAAATCGCGCGTCAGGCGACCGAAAATCCAGCCATGGCGCGGCAAGTGGCTTCCCAATTTGCCCGTCTAAAAATGTTGATTACGGTGCTGGTCGCGTTTGGTGTGGGAGTCTTTGCCGAACCGTTGGCAGAATTGCTTCATTTACCGCCTGAAACGGGGCGGGTTCTGGTCTTATTCGCGGGTGGCTGGATCATGGCGACGGCTTTTAGCGGGATTTTGGCCGCTGTTTTGCAGGCCCTCCGTCTTTTTCCCGCGTTGATGGGGGCGCAGACACTCAATATTGTGGCGACGGTCATTTTGATGGGGGGGCTTTTTTTTGTCCAACAACTGACGCCTG
>JABWBV010000521.1 GCA_013359445.1 Anaerolineales bacterium
TCGACTGGCTCACCTATACCTTGAAGCAAGGTTTACCTTTCCAGGTCTATTTTCGGCTGCAACCAGACCTACTAATTGTCAATGTACGGTAGAAAATTCATCTTCAACAAGCATGATTGTATTTTTCATGACGTTTGATTCTCCTTTTTACTTCTTGACTTCGGAATGGAAATTATAAACCTTGCCCCTGCATTGTAATTAGGATCTAAATCAATCTTTCCGCCGTACATTTTCAAGATGTTCCATACGATAAATAATCCTAGCCCCTCTCCCTTTCCAGGGGCTTTTGTGGAAAAAAATGGCTCAAAAACCTTCCCGCGATTTTTAGCAGGGATGCCTACTCCCGTATCCGCAAATCGGATTTTTATTTCATCTTGCGATTCTTCTAGGTTAATATTAATCCTATTAGGGGTTGGTTTTTGCTTTTCTCTAATCGCGTCAATTGCATTTACAAGTAAGTTGTTGATGAGTTGGTCAAATTTTACCGGATCGCTTTCCCAATACATAGGCTTTAGAGGCTCTATTTTGACTTCGATATTATTTCTTTGTAAGCGTACACCTTCGGCACGTACCCGCTTTTGGATGCGATCTATTAAATCAAATTTTTCAATGACACTTTTACTAGAAGTAAGAGGAGCAAGCCGCTTTATTAATCCACCCATTCGTTCTGTTTCTTCAAGAATCGAGTCGAAGACGTTTAAAACAATCTCTTTCTCAAATTTCTTTTCAAAAATCCTTTTGTAATATTGGACAGTATAGCGAATATTCGTAATTGGTTGGCCTAATTCATGGGATATACCTGTGGTCAAGTCACTAATTGCGGTTAACTGCCTTTGATGTTCCAGCTCAGAAGAAAGATCCTTGATAGTAGACCAAATTTTTTCCTGGCTTTCTTGAACTTCTTCAGAAAATTTGTTTTGCGTTCTTTGCCCAGAAGCATATAGTTTCGATATATTATTTTCAACTCGATTAGCATCTTCTAATAAGCCAAATCGAAGATAAAAATTTCTTGCAGTTTTTTGAATAGGAATACTTTCCAACCCTGTTCTTTCAATTCGCTTAATAATATCTTTTACTTTTTCAATCTGATCTTTAGACTCATAATAATAAACTAACTCATACATTACATTAAAGTCTTTTTGATTTAACAATGCAGGAAACTTCGCAAGAATCCGATCAGCAACTTCGTAGTTTTCAATTTTCCGACAAATTCTAAAAATCGATCTCGCTACTACACTATCTATTCGGATCGCTAACAATTCTTTAGCAATTTTTAAGGCATTTTCATATTTTTCAGCTTTTTCGTAGACAGAAATACAATGAGAGTCAATCCTAAAAGCCTTTGACATCCGTGGACGATTAAGAATATATTGATCTAAAATATTTTCCAAATCAGAGGAATTAGTTTTCTCAAGTTGCTTTGCTTGTCTCGCAAACTCGTCAAACTGTTTATCATCAGAGAGAAGGGCAATTAATTTATTAGCGTCTGAACTAACTTTGACTTCTCGGGGTAAATCTTCTTTTATTAACTCTCTAACATGAAGAGTAATCTCAGCATCTAAATTCCCTTTGTTTATATTCGAGGTTATTCGCTGAATAAATCGGGAAAATTTATCTTTAGACCAGGCCCGCTTTAGACGAAAATATCGGCGTGCAAAATCTTGTTGGAAAACATTGGAATGACTCGATGTTAATTTTCCCAAAAATTCAAGATATGCATCTGCCGCGGCTTCATAATCCCCCTGTTGAAAATACAAATCGCCCACCATTTCAGGATAAAAATATTCTTCCGGAAACAGGGCCGCCGCTTCCTGACAAGCCTTTATCGCACCGACGATATTACCTGAACGCTGTAAATCTGAGATTCTTAAGGCATAATCCACACGAGAAGATTGGTCTAGCATTTCTTTCAGCATGTGTATATTTTACCATTACCCATCGCGCAAAAGCTTTAAGATGTACGAAAGATCATCTGGCAGGGGGGCTTCAAAGGTGCGGGGGGATTTTTCGCCGGGGAGGGTGATGGTGAGACGGGCGGCGTGGAGGAATTGGCGGGATAGCGGGAGGGATGGGGTGCGGCGTCCGTAGAGGGTGTCGCCGACGATGGGGCACTGGAGAAAGGTCAGGTGCAGGCGAATCTGGTGGGTGCGTCCGGTGATTGGGTAGGCTTCGAGCAGTGTGTGGCCTGCCCCGAGGGATGGGGAAGGGGCGGGGAAGGATTCGAGGGTGTGGTATTCGGTGGTGGCGAGGCGGCCTTTGTGTTCCGGGACAATCGCCATGCGTTTGCGGTTGGTGCTATCGCGTCCGATGGGGGCTTCGACGCGCCCGGAGGGGGTGGGGGGGTGTCCATCGACGAGGGCGAGGTATACCTTGCGGGTGGCGCGTTTGCGGAATTGGTCTTGCAAATACCGGTGGGCTTGATCATTTTTCGCCATCAGGATCAGGCCGGAGGTGTCTTTATCCAGGCGATGGACAACGCCGGGGCGATGTTCACCGCCGATGCCTTCCATTTCGGGGGCGTGCGCCAGGGCGGCGTTGACGAGGGTGCCGCTGTGATGGCCCGCCGCGGGGTGGACGACCATGCCTGCGGATTTGTTGATGACGAGCAGGTCGTCATTTTCGAAGATGATCGTTAGCGGAATGGTTTCGGGCTGAAGGTAGGACGGTTGGGTGGGTGGGATTTCGATGTCGATCTGTTCGCCGCCTTCGAGCATTTGACCGGTTTTGGTGGGGGGCAGGTGGTTGACGAGGACTAGCCCCTCTTTGATGAGGGTTTGGAGGCGAGAACGGGAATAGTCGGGCAGGCAGACGACGAGGTATTTGTCGAGCCTTTGGGGTTCGGGGTCGGTGAAGTGGAAGGTGAGGGTTTGGGAGGGCATGGGGAAGGGGGGGGAATTCGCGGGAAATCAGGGATTTGGGAACTCAGAAGAATTTATAGGTATTGGGGGATATTTGGGGATTTTGGGGAATTCCTACGAGTTCGGGAACTCGAGTTCCTACAAATTCCTACAAATTCCTTCAAATCCTTACAAGTCACCACGCTTTTTCGCTTTTACCTGCGTCTGCCGCTCCCGCCCTGGGGAGGCTTTGCGATGGAGGCGGTATTGATGGCGGAGGCGTTTGGCCCGTTGGGTCAGGATAAATTCGCGCACCGGGGAGGCATCTTGGAAGATGACTTCGACAATCCCCAGGGTGACAGAGTCGTCTTCGTGGGAGGTTGGCGCCGCCGCATTGCGCGGGCGGAGCCGGGCGCGGGAGTTGAGCTGGCGCGCCTGTTGCATGATTTGATAGACGGCCCACTCCGCCGGAATTTGGGGCAAGTAGGGGATGATCAACACCGCCACCCCGATAGAAATACTGGCATCGGCCACATTAAACACGGGAAAGGTCCAAATGGAGATAAAGTCGGTCACCGCCCCCTCCAAAAAAAGCCGATCAATCAAGTTCCCCAACGCGCCCGCCAACTGCATGGAAAGGGCCAGGCGCATCCACTTATCTGTGCGCGGGATAACAGGAAAATAAATGATGATGGCGATGGAGACGATAATGGCCAAAATGCCAAAAATGCCGCCAAACCCCTGTAACATCCCAAAAGCCGCGCCCGTATTGCGCCAGTTGACCAACCGGGCATACGGGGCCAGCCACTCCAATGGCATCCAACTCGTGGCAAAGGGAATCGTCTGGCGGACAAAAAATTTTGTAAGTTGATCAAACAGGATAATCAGACCGGCAACAGAAAACAAAAACCTGTAATCGGGGAAAAAATCTTTCAACTGTAAACGCACAAGCAATCCTTGAACTTTAAATTTCGTCTTCAGCGCCCCAGACCAGGAGGCATCGAGAACAGCCCCTATTGTAGCACGCGGAGACGGGATACAATACCCGCATGAGCACAAAAATCGTTTTTATGGGTTCGCCCGACTTTGCCCTGCCCACCCTCCAAGCCCTCGCCCAACACTACCCGGTGGTTGGCGTCATCACCCAACCGGATCAACCCGCCGGACGCGGACGCACCCTCACCCCTCCGCCGATCAAAACCCTCGCCGAACAACTGGGCCTGCCCGTTATCCAACCGCGCCGGTTACGCGACCCCGAACCGATGGCCCAACTCCACGTGTGGAACCCCGACCTGATTGTCGTCGCCGCCTTCGGGCAAATCCTCCGCGCCAACGTGCTCACCCTGCCCCCGTTGGGGTGCCTCAACGTCCACGCGTCCTTGCTCCCGCGCGGGCGGGGGGCCGCGCCCATTCAAGCCGCCATCCTGCACGGCGAACCGGAAACAGGCGTCACCATCATGCAAATGGACCCCGGCATCGACACCGGCCCCATGCTCACCCGTCGCGCCCTCCCGATTCTGCCCGACGACACCGCCGGAACCCTCACCCCCAAACTCGCCACCCTCGGCGCAGACCTCCTCCTCGAAACCCTCCCCGCCTATTTGCGCGGGGAACTGTCCACCCAACCCCAGGACGACACGCAAGCCACCTACGCCCCCATGTTAAAGAAAGAAGATGGGTTGCTCGACTTCCATCACCCCGCGGAAACACTATCCAGACAAGTGCGCGCCTACAATCCCTGGCCGGGCGCATCGATGGACTGGGCAGGGGGCACGCTCAAAGTTCACGCCGCCCATGCCGAACAGGGCACCGCCCCCATCGGGCAACGCACCCGCGCGGGGAAACTTCCTGCCGTCGGCACCGCGTCCGGCTTACTCGTCCTCGACGAAGTTCAACCGCCAGGGAAAAAGGCCATGCCCGGCCAAGGATTTCTAAACGGGGCCAGAGATTGGGCATCATAACCTCGTCCGCGGGGGTATCGAAAGTTATCACCCACACGCGAAGTGGGAAAACTCAAAAAAGATGGGGGAACCACGTATCTTTTTGAAGCGTTAACCGTCATACCTTTGAAAATTCAGTAGATCACAGATTTGCGCTGGCGCGTCCCAGAAAGCGTCATGCCAAATTTGTGATCTGCGGAAAGTTTGCCTTCGTCCCTGGAAAACCGCTCCAGAGACCCCGCCCAAGGATGACCTATGAAAACGCGTGTGTTCCTTCTCCTTCTAAGTCTTGCGCTCTTTGCGTGCAGTTTATTTGCCCCCCCCGCATCGCCTCCGCCCCTGGCCACCCGCCCCAATCCGCGCCCCTCTGCCCCCAAACCCAACCTCCCCCTCAGCCTTGCCCCCCCCACCTGGGAAGACATTCTCCTTGACTCTGCCGGAGAGGGCATCCCCCAAGCAGCCCCCCTCCCCCGCGCGGACTTCCCGCCCCCCACCATCTCCC
>JABWBV010000522.1 GCA_013359445.1 Anaerolineales bacterium
GGTGTTGCCGTTGGCGTCGGTCAGGCTGGTCAGGTTGGAGCGCGTGTCGTAGGTGTAGTCAATCATGCCGCCGAGAGGGTCGGTGACACGCGTCAGGCGGTCGAGGGCGTCGTATTCGTAGGTGGTAGTGCCACCGAATGGGTCCAGTTTTTCTGTCACCCGCCCGATAAGATCGTAGGTGAAGGTTGTGGTGTGGTTTACGGGATCGGTGATGCTGGTGAGGTTGCCCCTTGGGTCGTAGGTGTAAGTGGTGGTGTTCCCCAGCGCATCGCTCTGGGACAAGAGGTTGCCCGCCGCGTCATAGGTGTAGGTAGCTGTCCGCCCCAACGGGTGGACTTCCTGAGTCAGGTTGCCTGCGTCATCATAGAGGTAGAGGATGGTGTTCCCCGCGGGGTTGGTGGTGGAAATGACGTTGCTGAGGAGGGGATCGTAGGCGAAATCTGTCCTTGCACCGGAAGGGCTGATGACGGTGAGCATATTCCCCATACCATCATAGGTGTATAAGGTCTGGTTCCCCAAAGTATCCTGACGATTTTGCAACAGCAAATTGGGAAAATAGTTATACCCTTCCCCCTGAATACAGGCGCAGTCTGCAAAAAAGGTGAAACTGGTGATGATGTTATAGTTCCCATCAAAAACAATCGAATGGGTCTGTCCCAGGGCATCTTGCCAGTTGGTTCGGACATATGGCGGGGGTGTAACGTTATAGGCCACATTGAAGTAGCTCTCTACGGTGTATTGGACCTGTGTGACGCGTGATAAACCATCATACTGAAGCCCCACAACTTGCCGTTGACCTTCCGGCTGGCGGGGGTCATCGAAGCTGGTCAACCGGCTCAGGCCGTCATACGCGTAAGTGGCGGTGGAACCTTCCGGGTAATTTACACTCACGAGATTTCCGGCGGGGTCATAGTTGTAGAGCGTCGTGCGTCCAATCGGGTCAGTTACTGACGCAATCAGGTTGGGATTGGCAACGTGATAACTGACAAGCAAGGAACGCCCATCCGGGCTAAGGATGGCAACCAGCCGATTCAAGCCATCATATTGCATTTGGAGCGCATTCCCCTGGCGATCAATTATCGCTTGCAACCGTCCATCGGGCAAAAAGAATTGAACCAGACCGCTTTTGTGGAGAAGTTGAAAGGGGGCGCCTGGGGCTGGATGATTGAGCAAGCGGAAGAGGCCGGGAGGCGAGTTCCAGGTTGCCCCCCCATTGCTAGAGGTATAGACATCGCGACTCCCATCCGCATTGCGAATCGTGACCTGCATGTTGGGGATGGTATCCTCAGCGACAATGTTGAAGCTGTGTGTCCACCCTTTTCCTAAGGGACCTGACGTTTCATCCTGGCTGTTATAACTACGCGCGAATTGGACAGATAATCCTTGCGCCGCAAAGAAATGATCCCCCACGGTGAGAAAATAGTTACCGTTGACGAGGTTGACCGGCCCGGCAAAGTGTTTCCCCGGATGGTCCTCGGGATTATTGGTATCTTTGTAACTTTGACCAAAGTTATTGTTGCCGAAGAAAGCTAACCCCTGTGCGGCAGGCGAGGTGGGCTGATTGACCGGGACAGGGGGAATCAGCGCGATCGAAGCCGGGTCAACCCGGCGCGAAAAACCAACGGACGGGTCAACTTCAGGACGCGACCATGAAGAACGTTCGGATTCAGTTATGGGGGGGTGTACAACGGGGGGCTGGGTGGTATCCGAAATAACGTTTGCCCGACTCAAGTTTGGGGCAGGTGCCCCAAAAGCATTCGCAATTGGTTGAACCAACTGCGTCAAAACGACAAATAAGTAAATGAACTTACGCCACAAATGAGCTTTACGTGACATACTGCACCTCCAGGATGATACAAGGACTTGTTCACACCAAAGCTATACGTTATTTGGATATAAATTTTTAAGGAACCATTGCGACAAAAACATTATACAGTACTTTATGGGGAAATTTTCTGAGAAAACTGGCGTCTCCTTCTAAAATCAGTCTCTATGGGGTTGATGCCCCAGATGCGTCCCTTCGCCCCGCAACAACTTGCTTTAATACTCACCTCCTCGTATGATTACCCCCATGGACCTCCTCCTCACCCATGGCTACTTCCTCTACACCGACCCGCACGAACTTCAGGTGATGAAGCCCTACCCCCCGCTGGGCATCCTCTACATCTCCTCCCACCTGAAAGCGAAAGGGTTCGACGTACAAATATTTGATTCCACCTTCTCCAGCAAAGACGCCTTTCGTGAATACGTGAAGCGTGAACGCCCCTCGCTCGTCGGGCTGTACTGCAATTTGATGACCCGGCACAATGTCGTCGAAATGGCGCAAATCTGCAAAGAAAATGGGGCCACGGTCATCGTTGGCGGGCCGGAACCGGTCAATTACCCCGAAGAATACCTGAACCGGGGCGCGGACCTGATCGTCAGTGGGGAAGGCGAACTCACCCTGGAAGCCCTGATCCCCCACCTCGCCCGACACGGATTGCGCGGGTTACAGGAAATCCCCGGCATCATCTACCGCGATCAGGATGGATTTCTGGTCCGCACCCCCGCGCGGGAGCAGATCAAAGACCTGAGCGCCCAACCCTTTCCGGATCGGGCGGCGATTGACATCCCGCGCTACGTGGATGTCTGGCGCACGCACCACGGCACGGGGTCGGTGTCCCTGATCACGGCGCGGGGATGCCCATACAAGTGCAAATGGTGTTCCCACTCCGTCTTTGGTTACACCCATCGCCGCCGCACCGCCCTCAACACCGCCGACGAACTCGAACTCATCCTCGGCACTTACAAGCCCGACATCGTCTGGTACGCCGACGACGTGTTCACCATGAACCACCGCTGGCTGACCGAATACGCCGCCGAACTCAAACGCCGCAACCTGCGCGCGCCGTTCGAGACCATCTCCCGCGAAGATCGGCTCAACGAACAGGTCATCCAAACCCTCGCCGAGATGGGCTGTTACCGCATCTGGCTCGGCTCCGAAAGCGGCTCGCAACGCATTCTCGACGCGATGGAACGCAAAACCAGCGCCGAAGGCACACGGGACATGGCAAAACTGCTCAAAAAACACGGCATCGGCGTCGGCATGTTCATCATGCTCGGCTACGACGGCGAAACGATGGCCGACCTCGAAGAAACCGTCCACCACCTCAAACAATCCAACCCCGACACCTTTCTGACCACCATCGCCTACCCCATCAAAGGCACGCCCTACTACAACGAAGTCCAAGACCGCGTCATCCCCCTCAAAGCCTGGGACGAAGGTTCGGATCGCGACTTCACCGTCGCGGGACGGTACTCGCGCAAGTTTTACAGTCACGCGACCCGTTGGATGGTCGGGGAGGTGGACTTAAACCGGCAGTTGGCAAATAGCGAAAAAAATCCTATCGAACTAGCAAAATCGTTCGTCAATGCAAAATTAGGTAGACTAGGGATGGCGTTGACGAAGGGGGAAAGGGAGAATGGGGGGAATTTGTAGGAATTGGGGGGAACTTGTGGGAACTGGAAGGATTTCATGGGATTTTGTTGGAACTTGCGGTACAGTGCATGATTTGGAGTAGTGAAAATGGCATCACAGACAAAGCCGGAATATCACGGATATAAAGGCAAAAATACACAAACCTATAAAAAACTTTACGGCTATAAAAATTTACTTGTCTGGCAAGCGGCGGATGATTTGACCGCCCAAATCCATACTTTGACGCGACGTTTTGGCGCGGGGTATTATGCCCATGCCAGTCAAATGCTTGGGTCAGCCTCCTCTGCAAAGGCGAATATTGCCGAGGGATATTGCCGCAACGCCTTGGGCGATTACATTCGCTTTTGCGAAATTGCCCGCGGCTCGTTGGGCGAATTGGGAAGTCAAATTCAGGATTGTGAACGATGGGGGCTGATAAAAAATGACGAACTCACGGATATCCTCAAGACTTTTAGCAACACCACCTACTTTCTCGAACAACTGATCAAAAGCCTGCACGAAAAACGAAAAGAAGGCACCTGGGACCGCACATTGGGCGTGGGTGAAGAAAAAGAAGCCTATCAAACCGACACTCTTTCATTGGAATTTGAACTCCCCGAAGATTTTCCACCCCTCTAGCACTAAAATTCCCACAATTCCTACAGTTCCCACGAATTCCCCCAAGTTCCCAAATGAACCTCCCAACCTTCACCCAAATCATCACCGACCTCCACGGCGAAACAGGCCAACAATGGCTCAATAACCTCCCAAAGTTCCTCGCCTCCTACGCCGAACGCTGGAACCTCACCCTCCTCCCTCCCTTTGAAAACCTCACCTACCACTACGTCTGCCCCGCCCTCCGCGCCGACAGCACCCCCGCCGTTTTCAAAGCCCACCTCCCGCTGAACAATGAACTCGACACCGAGGCCGCGGCGCTATACGCGTACGGCGGAAAGGTCAGCATCCGCCTGCTCGAAGCGGACCCGGACGGGGGGGCAATCCTGATCGAACGTGTCACCCCCGGCCATACCCTCGTCACCCTCCCCGACGATGATCAAACCACCCGCCTCGCCGCGCAAGCAATGAAACGCCTCTGGGTTCCCGTCCCCGACGATTCCATCTGGCAAAAGGTCAACGTCCCCGACACCCGCCACTTCCCCACCACTGCGGGCTGGGCAAAAGGGTTGGAACGCTTACGCCCGACCTTCGATGGCACCACCGGCCCCTTCCCCACTCGCCTCGTCGAAATGGCCGAACGCATCTCCGACGAACTCCACGCCTCCCCCGAACCCTACGTCCTCCTCCACGGCGACCTGCACCACTTCAACCTCCTCTCCGCCGAGCGTGAACCCTGGCTGATCATTGACCCCAAAGGACTGATCGGCGAACCCGCATACGAAACGGGTGCGCTCCTCCGCAACCCTATCGACACCCTCTACCAAAACCCCGCCTTCCCCCAAATCACCGCCCGCCGCGTAGACATCCTCGCCGAAACCCTGCAACTCGACCGCCAGCGGATTATCGCCTGGGGCATCACCCAAGCCGTCCAATCCGCGTGGGACGATTGGGAAAATCACCAGCAATTGGACGTGGATGTGTTGCGGTTGGCAGAGGTGTTGGAAGGCTTGCAGAAGTAGGATTTCATTTCAGGTATTTCGTATTGCGTATTTCGTATTTCCTACCAGTTCCCACGAGTTTCCTCAAGTTCCCATGAACTCCCCCCAATTCCCACAAGGAACCCCCTCCCCCTTCGACCCCGCGGCCAGCACCTACGACACCATCTTCACCGAAACCACGC
>JABWBV010000025.1 GCA_013359445.1 Anaerolineales bacterium
TGAGGGTAATGCTCATATTATCCTTCGTTGTGGTATGGTTCGTTGCGCAAGATAGTCATTGCGCGGTATAGCTGTTCGAGGAAAAACAGGCGGATCATCTGGTGGGAGAAGGTCATTTTGGAGAGCGCCAGCTGAAAATTGGCCCTTTTGTACACTTCCGGGGAAAAACCGTAAGCCCCGCCGATCAGGAAAACGATTTTGCGATGGGTTCCCATCAGTTCGCGTTCGAGCTGTTTGGCCCACTCCACGGAAGTAAAGTGCCGTCCTCTTTCGTCGAGGAGCACGAGGTAGTCGTCGTCTTTCAGCCGGGCCAGCGCGGCTTCGCCTTCTTTGGCCTTGAGCGTCTCGGGGCTGAGGTTTTTGGCGTTTTTGACATCGGGGATGGTTTCCTGCTGGAAAGGCAGGTACCGGTTGAGGCGGGTTTCGTAGATTTTTGTTCCCTCATCGAGGTAGGCGAAGGCCGTTTTTCCGATCTGCCAGAGTTCGATTTTCATATCCGGATTTCTTCCAGCTCATCCATCAGCGATTGGCGTCCGGAGAACTCATTTTTAAATTGTGCAAGCAGGCTTTCCGCCAGTCCGGCCGGGCCTTCTTCATGGAGGCGCTCCAGCAATTCGCGCACGCGTTGGGAGGGTTTGCGGCCCAGGTGATTGCCCAGGTAAGATTTGATGACCTCCGTATACAGCAGGCCTGCCTGCTCGGCTTGCTCAGCCGGCCAGTTCGGACCATAGGCCCCGAGCAGGTCGAGCGATTGCAGGCGGGAGATGTATTGGAAAAGTTCGTCGAAGCGCTGGTCGAGAAACAGCAGTTGTGCGATAGCGTCGCGTTTGGCGATCGACCAGGTCTGCTGTTCCAGCTTGGCGAGGAGATCGTTGGCCAGTTCGGGCCAAGCGTTGCCGGCGAAGGCTTTCAGGTGTGCGGCGTAGTGGGTTTCCTTGGTTGCCAGAAAACGGGCGCTGGCCAGGTGCAGGATGGCTTCCCGGTCTTTTTCCCGCAGGGCCAGTTGCAGGAGGTGTTCTTCCAGTTTACCCGACTGTTTTGGGTCGGAGGAGGTTTCAAGACCTTTTTCGGCGAGGAAGCGCGCTTTTTTCCAGTGTCCGCTGGCCAGTTCTTCTTCCACGACGTGCAGGATAAAGGCGGGCTCGTCGAGGTGGTCCAGCAGATGGATCTGCACGCGCGTGGTATCGCCGATCTTGCCCAGCAGTTGATGGGTGAGTATCAGCAGGGGCGTCAGGTTGGGATCGGAGGCCTCCAGGAGTTTTTGTTGTTCTTCAAAAAACACCAGCAGCTCTTCCGTTTTTCCCAGCTCCGGGGCCATCCGGGCGAGGAGGCGGAAATAGCTGAGTTGAAAGCCGGACTTGCGGAAGATGAACTTGCGGCTTTCGGCCAGGGCGAAGTCCCAGATGCCTTGTTGCAAGGCTGGTGCGGGTTTAAGTTGCAGGAGCTGGTCGAGCAGTGAAAAGGCGCGGGTTAGCTCCTCGTGGAGGCGTTTGTCCTTGCCGGTCACTTTTCGGGATACGGGGCCTATTTTTTCCAGGATGCTGATCAGCAGGATTGAGGCTTCATCCAGGGCGCCCTGGTCGAGGGATTCGCTGGTCTGGTGGAGCAACTCGCGCGTCACCTGCAGGAGTTGTTGCCCGCTGCGCAGGTTGACCTGGTCGTTTTTGTTTCGAACGGTAGCAATAGCTGCATCGAGCAGTTCGTGGTATTGCCGCCGTTTATCTGACAGGGGCAGCGATGCGGTGAAGCGCGCTTTCAGGGCCAGGGAGAAAGCCCGGTTTTGCCGGGCATAATCGCGCACGAATTCCGCTAGTTCATCCGGAGAAATGTGGTGAAGCAAGCCCGGGATGGTCAGTTTCTGCGGTATGGGGGCGGGCTTTTCTTTCGCAGGTTTGGGCGGTTTCTCGTTTTGCAGTTTGCTGCGCAGTGCAAGCAAGGCGGCGGCGATGTGCCCGCAGCCTTTCTCCTTTTTATATCTTGCGCAATCGCAGGTGTAGGCCTGAACTCTCGAAGGGCTGATCTGTATCTCCACTTCGCAACCACTCACCCGGGCCATCCACAGATGGCGCTCTACCTCGGCGAGGTTCTCCACGGCGCCTGATTCGAGCATTTCTTCGCCATCCAGCAACCAGGGCTCGGCCAGATGGTTTTCGAGATATTTGAGCGGAAAGTTCATAAGCTTTGAGCAAAACAACAAAATTACCCCCAATGTGGAAGATTCTCAACGGAAGGACGTTTATTTTAACGTTACTTTTATAGTTAGTGCTTATTTTTACGACCCATCGAATAGTAGATTATGAAGAAACTCTATGTCATCCGCCATGCCAAGTCCAGCTGGTCGGATACCGGTGTTAAGGACCTTGACAGGCCGCTGAATAAGCGGGGTATGCGGGATGCGCCATTCATGGCCAAGCTGCTCTACGGCAAAGGCATTGAAGCCGATGCCCTGGTTACCAGCCCCGCTAAGCGAGCCTCTGATACTGCGCAGTTTTTCCTCAAGCAGTGGAAGGCGCCCTCTAATCTGCTCATCACGGAACCTCGCATTTATGAAGCCACTCCCACGCGCCTGCTCGAGATTGTCCGGGAGTTTTCCGAAGATTGGGAGACGGTCTTGCTGTTTGGCCATAATCCAACCCTGACCAGCTTTATCAATCTTTTTGCAAGCGAATACCTGGCCAACCTGCCCACCTGCGGCATTGCTGAACTGGATTCGGCGGCTGACAAGTGGAATGCCTTTGGAAGCAATAACACCAGGCTCATCGACTTGTACTATCCCAGGCAGTTTTTTCCAAAAAAGGATGAATGAAAAGGATTCAGAGGTTTCTGCCTGTCTTGATTTTTCTGTCATATATCTCTTGTGGGGAAAAAACTTCCTGCTCCTTGTCCGAAGCCCAGCTCATTCTGGTGCTAGGCGATATGCAGGTGGCCGAGGCGGCTGCCCAGTCGCTGATCGGAACAGTAAAAGATTCGGTGCTGGAGGTCTATTACGACCAGATTTTCTCTATTCACGGGGTGGAAAGAGCGCATTTCGAGCAGTGTTTTGATGAGTTGCAGCGAGACCCCCAGCGCCTGAGCCTGCTATACGAGAAGGTGATCGAGGAGCTGAACCGGCAAGGCGCCCAGGTCGATGACAAGGAAAAGGAAAAAGTGCTTGGGGATTAGCCTTGCTCATGCCGCGGCCCGAAAAGCAGGCTTCCAACGCGCACCATGGTGCTACCTTCCTCCAGGGCGATGCGGTAATCGCCCGACATGCCCATTGAAAGTTCCCGGAAGCTGTCTTTTCCGGAGAAAAATTGTCCCCGGATTTCTTCCATCAGCATTTTGAGGCCGCTGAATTCCTTTCTGATCTGGTCTTCGTGTTCCGTCAGTGTAGCCATGCCCATCAGGCCGCGGACTTCTACGTTGCGGAGCGCCGGGAATTCAGGGGAGCTGAGCAGCTCAAGGAGCTCCTGGCGGCCGAGTCCGAATTTTGTCTCCTCCTCGGCGATGTGGATCTGCAACAGGCAGGGGATGATCCTTCCGGCCTTTGCGGCCTGCTTGTCGATCTCCTGAAGCAGCTTGAGGCTGTCGACAGCGTGGATCATGTGCACGAAGGGGGCGATGTATTTTACCTTGTTACTTTGCAGGTGACCGATGAGATGCCAGCGGATATCTTTGGGCATGGCCTCCCATTTTGGCGTCATTTCCTGTACGCGGTTCTCGCCGAAATCGCGTTGTCCTTTGTCGTAGAGAACCATGATCTCCTCGGGCGTATGGGTTTTAGACACCGCGACCAGCGTGGCATTCCAGGGTTTGAGCTCTTCCAGAAACTGTACCAGGTCAACGGTCATGATCGGAGACTTAAAGGATGAAAAGTCCGTGCAACTCGGCCTGCACCTGGTTGATGACCTTGCCCAGGTCTTCCGGGTCGTGGGCAAAGTCAATGTCGTCGGCGCTGATGATCAGGAGCCGTCCTTCCTTGTAAGTTTCGATCCAGGTTTCGTAGCGCTCGTTGAGGCGTTTGAGGTAATCGAGCGACATATTGCCTTCGTACTCCCGGCCCCTGTCCTGGATGTGGGAAACGAGGGTAGAAATATTGGCGCGCAGGTAGATCAGCAGGTCGGGTGGCTGGATTTGGGACGACATGGTCTTGAAAAGGGCGAAATAGTTTTCGAAGTCGCGGGTCGACATCAGGCCCATATCGTGCAGGTTAGGGGCAAAGATGTAGGCGTCTTCGTAGATCGTGCGGTCTTGCACCACCGTGCGGTCGCCCCGGAGAATTTTGAGGATCTGCTGGTAGCGATTGTTGAGGAAGTAGATTTGAAGGTTGAATGACCAACGCTTCATATCATTGTAGAAATCGTGCAGATAGGGGTTGTCTTCCGCCGATTCGTAGTGGACGTCCCATTTGAATTGTTTGGCCAGCAGGGTGGTCAGGGTCGTTTTACCTGCGCCGATGTTCCCTGCGATGGCGACATGCTTGATTACGGGTAGTTTCTCTTCGTTCATTAGAAGGTGCTTTATCCTGGATGCACGAAAATACAAATTCCCTGCTTTAAATCCGGTCAAAGTAAAAAGCGTTGGTATAGAAAAGGCGAAGGCTCATCTATTTTTTTGCCATCAGTGTAGACCATACCCTTAATTTGCCTTTGTTTTGCTTCACAAACAACCGGCTGATACATGGACTCCATTATTTCGATCAGGGACTTGAAAAAGATGTATGTCATGGGCGCCACTGTGGTGCATGCCCTCCGCACCATTTCGCTCAACATTTACCGCAACGAATTTGTAGCCCTGATGGGGCCTTCCGGCTCCGGCAAATCAACGCTGATGAACCTGATCGGCTGTCTGGACACGCCGACCTCCGGCACTTACATGCTCAACGGCAACAACGTGAGCGCCATGGACGATGCGCAGCTGGCGGAGATCCGCAACAAGGAGATCGGGTTTGTCTTCCAGACCTTCAACCTGCTTCCCAGGCTTTCGGCTCTCGAAAATGTTGCCCTGCCGCTGGTGTATGCCGGCATGGGCAAAAGCCAGCGGCATGAACGCGCAGCCCAGGTGCTGGAGGAAGTTGGACTTGCCGACCGCATGGACCACAAGCCCAACGAGCTCTCCGGCGGCCAGCGGCAACGGGTCGCCATCGCCAGGGCCCTGGTCAACCAACCCCGCGTGCTCCTGGCGGACGAACCGACCGGCAACCTCGACACCGTGACCGCCGAAACCATCTTCCAGATTTTTGAAAACCTGGTCGCACGCGGCAAAACCGTCGTCATGGTCACGCACGACCAGACGATGGTGTCTCGTTTCACTCGCCATTTTCGTATCTCGGACGGGGTACTCACCCGCTCCGAACCGGCGCAAGTGAGCGGCGGACACGCCCACCCCGAAGAACACGACGAAAAAGCCTTTCAACCCCTGCGGAAACCTGGGTCGCTCGGTGCCAGCAATGGGCGCAATGGCGAAAAAAACCAGACGGCCTTGAGTTTGAAAGCGGTCAATAAAACCTACTCCAACGCCGCCGGAAAATTTGTCGCGCTCAAATCCATTGATATGGAACTGGATTACGGCAAATTTATCTCCATCGTGGGCAAGTCGGGGAGCGGAAAATCTACGCTGTTGAACATGATCACCGGGATCGACCACCCCACGGCGGGCGAGGTTATCGTAGGGGGCCAGCAGATTTACAAATTGAGCGAAAGCAAGCGGGCGATGTGGCGCGGAAAAAACATGGGCATCGTGTTCCAGTTTTTTCAACTCCTGCCCACGCTCACCCTGCTCGAAAACGTGATGCTCCCGATGGATTACACCAACATGTACGGGTTCAACGAACGCCCCGCGCGGGCGTTGGAACTGCTCAAAATGGTGGGGCTGGAAGATCAGGCGCACAAATTACCCGGCTCGGTGTCGAGTGGTCAGCAACAGAGCGCGGCCATTGCCCGTTCCATTGCCACCGACCCGGCGATCATCCTGGCGGACGAACCCACCGGCAACCTCGATACCCGCTCGGCGGACGTGGTGCTGAACCTGTTTGAAAGCCTGGCCCGCAAAGGGAAAACCGTCATCATCGTGACGCACGACCCCTCCATTACCCAACGCACCGATCAGACCATTATCCTGTCCGATGGGGAGATCATTGACCCGGTCGTGGCGGTGTCCCTGCCGTTTTTGACCCACCCACAAATGCTGGCGGCCACCCATCAAGCGGAGAAGCGCACTGTCCGGCCTGGGGAGCATATCTTGCGGGAGGGGGAGGCGGTTGGGTATTTTTATATGATCGAGGCGGGGGAGGTGGACATTGTAGGGGGGCAGAAGCAGGTCTCGTTGGCGCGCCTCGGCCCGGGACAGCATTTTGGGGAGGTGGAACTGTTGATGGGGGGGCCTTCGATTGCCAGCGTGCGCCCCGCGGAAAACCAGACGGTCGAATTGACGTTGTTAAACAAGGCCGATTTTATGGCTTTCCTCGGCAAATCTGCCCTTTCGCAAAAATCGTTTGACGAGATTGTGGCGACGCGGATGGCCGAAAACAAATTTAAGGTGAAAGGACACTGAGATGGCAAATCAAGGCAACTTTCTGAAACCGCGCTGGCGCAAGGTACTGGCCGACTTGTGGGATAACAAAACCCGTTCGTTTCTCGTGATTTCTTCGATTGCGGTCGGGGTGTTTTCGCTGGGCATGATTATGTCGGCGTATGTGATCATGGATTCCGATATTGACATCGGGTATGCCCTGCATGAACCGTCCAACGTTGACATGGCGACGGATTTGTTCGATGACGATTTTGTGCGGACGATGGAACAGGTTGAGGGGGTGAAACTTGCCGAAGGTCGCCGCATTTTTCGGGTGCAGGTGACCAACGATGGGCTTTTTTGGCAACCGTTGAACATTACTGCCGTGGACGATTTTGACACCTATCAGATGCACTTGCTGGAACCTTTGCGGGGCGAGGTTCACCCCGGACGGCATGAAGTGGTGGTGACCGAGAATTTTTTGATCACTTCCCATTATGAAGTCGGGGATATGCTGGAAATTGAAATGCCGAGCGGGGACCGGTATACCCTACCTTTGGTGGGGGTGGTCAACGATCAGGTGACGGATATTGGCGATGTGACCCGCGTGCCGGTCTTGTACATGACGCGCGAAACCCTCAAAGCGATGGGCGTCACCGACGATTACAACCGCTTGTACATCCAGGTGGAGGGCGATGGCAGTGATCAGGCCTTCATCGACGAAGTGGTGGAGCGGGTCGAAGAGCGCATCGAGCGCAACGGGCGCACCGTGTATGAGACCAAAACCAATCTCACCACGGAACACCCCTTTGCCGGGACGATTCTGGCGGTTTTGGGGGTGCTGGGCGCGCTGGGTGGGTTGATTATGATCCTCAGCAGTTCGCTCATCGTCAACACGCTCAACGCCCTGCTGACTCAGCACATGCGCCAGATCGGGGTGATGAAACTGGTCGGAGGCCGGAGTCGCCAGATTTTGGGCATGTACATGATGTTGATTTTCATCTATGGCTTGATTGCCCTCGTGACCGCCGTGCCCCTTGGCGCGGGGGCGGGGTATGCGCTGGCGGATTTTATTGCCACCCTGATGGGGGTGGAGATTCTCGCTTTCCGTTTGATCCCCGTCGCGGTTATCACCCAAACGGTGGTCGCGTTTGTGATTCCGTTGGGGGCGGGGTTTTTCCCGGTGAACAAAGGGGCGCAGATCAACGTGCGCCGCGCGATCAGCAACGACCGCCCGGGTGCACAACCCACGCGTTCCGCCCTGCTCGACCGGATGACCTCCGCCTTTAGCTGGATCTCCCGCCCGATCCTGCTCTCCATCCGCAACACCTTCCGTCAAAAAGCCCGCCTGACCCTGACCATTTTTACGCTCACCATCGCCGGGTCCATCTTCATTGCGGTGTTCAACGTGCGCGATTCGATGAAAAACATGATGGATTTGCTCATGGCGCACTTTATTGCCGATGTCAGCATCAGTTTTTCCCAACCCTACCCCATTTCCCGCATCGAACAGGTGATCCTCCCCGTGCCCGGTGTGGAGGGGGTCGAAGGCTGGGGCGTGGCGCGCGCCGACATTTGGGATGAAAACGACGAGGTGGTAACGTATTTCAACATTGTCGCCGCCCCCGCCAACACCCAACTCCTCCGCGTGGATATGGTTTCCGGGCGTTGGGTCAACCCTGGCGAAGAAAATGCAATGGTGATGGCCGACTCCATCTTCGAGGATTTCCCCGACCTCGAACCGGGGGACACCCTCCCAGTGAAGATGCCCGGTCAGCCGGTGGAAGATTGGACGGTGGTCGGCATTTTTCGGTTTGTGAGCATGGTGGGGTTCCCGCTCGCCTATGCCGATTTTGAGTTCATTTCTGAACAGACCAATATGCAGGGCCAGGCGATCTCCTACCGGGTGGTGACGGAAGATCACTCGATGGATGGGCAAGTCCGCATCAAAAATTTTCTGGACGAATATCTGAAAGATCGGGGGTTTGAAGTCAGCGGGTCGGCGGCAGGGTTGCAAACCCAGGAAGACAACGCCAAAGCGATCAATATCCTGGTGATTTTCCTGCTCATCATGGCCGTACTGACCGCGACCGTCGGCAGTATTGGGTTGACCGGCACAATGGGGATGAACGTGCTCGAACGGACGCGGGAAATCGGCGTAATGCGGGCGATTGGCGCGGTGGACCTGGAGGTGATCAAGTCGGTGGTCATTGAAGGGGTGATGATCGGCTGGTTGACCTGGCTGATCGCCATTGGGTTGTCGTTCCCGATCAGTTCTGCACTGCTGGGGATTATCAGCACCTCGATGATGGGGTCGGACATGCGTCTGGTGTTTACCCCTGCCGGGATCGTGTACTGGTTTGGTGTGGTGACGGTGCTTTCGGTCGTCGCCAGTATGCTCCCTGCGCGGAGCGCCGCCCGTTTGACGATTAATGAAGTGCTTTCGTATGAGTAAATGCCCACAAAGGCGGTAGAAAAATTGTAACAGGCGGTTTCGAGAGGAAATTCCCCGAAAAATCTTTAAAAAAAGCTGGTTGAGATGGACATCTCAACCAGCTTTTTTTAAAGACAATTTCTTTTAATGACTACCCAGCCCAGCGCCCTTCGACTGCGCTGGACAAAAAAGATCGCTGAACCTCGGGCGAGTTACCGCTCAGGGTGCTTCCGTAGTGGCATTCTTTGCCATTATGTGCCAACCTGGGCGGGGCTTTCAATGGGAATTGGCGCGTCCAGATTCATATTCCGCAATTTGGAGGATGCAAAAGCCGTAATCCCGACAATCAACAGCGTCGCAATCCCGCCGAGCACCACCGAGGGAATCGTGCCGAGCAACTTTGCCGCAAACCCACTCTCAAACGCCCCGATCTCGTTCGACGAGCCGATAAAAATCCAGTTCACCGCCGCGATGCGCCCGCGCAGGTGTTCGGGGGAGTACAGCCGCAAAATCGTACTACGAATGACCATGCTGATGCCATCCAAAAATCCGCTCAACGCCAGGGCAAACAGGGAAAGGTAGAAGTTTTTCGATAGGGCAAAGACAATGATCGCCACCCCAAACCCGCCCACCACACCGAGCAGAATCTTCCCCGCGCGTTTGATCGGCGGAAAGCGGGTGGCCCACACCATGCTCAAAAACGCCCCCACCGACGGGGCCGCGGCCAACATCCCCAAACCACTCGGCCCCACTTTCAAAATCTCACTCGCAAAAACCGGCAGAAGCGCCACCGCCCCTCCAAATAACACCGCAAACAAATCCAGCGCCATGGCCCCGACCAAAATCTGCTCCCGAAACACAAACCGCACCCCAATCGAAATACTTTGCCAGATCGACTCGTGTTTTTCGAGAGGCGGCATGGGTTTGGGGGAGATGAACAAAATGCAGACCACCGCCAAAGCAAACAACCCCGCAATCATCAAATACGTATTGGTCACGCCAAACCACGCATACACAAACCCGCCCAACGCCGGTCCCACAATCGCCGTCACCTGCCCGATGCTCCCGCCCCAGGTTGCGGCGTTGATATACAACGCACGGGGCACGATCTGCGCCTCGAACGCCGACGCCGCCGGGTCGCCCATCCCCCGCGCCAACCCTGCCACAAACACAATCGCATACAAAACAAAGAGACCCTGCGCCTGAAAGGACGTGGAAATCCAGGCAAAGGCGAGCGCCGAAAGGCAGGACACCGCGCGGGTCAGTAACACGATCCGATGCCGGTTATACCGGTCGGCAATGTGCCCGCCAAACAACGCCAGACTGATCGAAGGAATCGCCTCGATCAGCCCCAACACACCCAGTGCGAGCGGGTCTTTGGTCAGTTCATAAATCTGGTAGCCGAGCGTCACCGCCAACGCCCGGCCAGCGAGCGTGGCAAAGCTGTTGGCCCCCAGCCAGTATCGGAATTCCGGGTAGCGCAGAGCGGCGTAAGGATCGGGATTTGCAGGTTTTAAAGAGGTCATATTTACACCCCCATCGCGCACCCATCGGCACGCGGATCGCTTCCCCCCCATAACACCCCGGACGCGGCATCGCGCACGATCACCTGCCCCCGCCCGAACAACGACCGCCCGTACCCCGTCGTCGGGACGAGATTATGCCCGCGCCCCGCGAGGTTCGCCAGCGTCTCGAACGTGATCCCCTCCTCGAGGGCGACGCGCCCGCCCGCCTCCCCGTCATCAATGCAAAACCGGGGGCGATCCAGCGCCGCTTGCGGGTCGAGGGCATCGTCAATCAACCCCACCGCCACTTGCATGTGCCCCTGTGGTTGCATAAACCCGCCCATGACACCGTAGGAAGCAAAAAGCGACGGAAGACCGAAGACGGAAGACTGGGCTTCTCCATCTTCTGTCTCATGTCCCCCGTCCTCTGTCCCCTGTCCCCCGTCTTTCGTAATCATCCCCGGAATAATCGTGTGATACGGGCGCTTCCCTGGTGCGAGGGCGTTGGGGTGGGTAGGGTCGAGGGTGAAGTTGTGGCCGCGGTTTTGGAGGGTGAAGCCCCAGCCTTGGGGAACAATGCCTGTGCCAAAGCCCATGTAGTTGCTGTTGATAAACGAGCACGCGTTGCCTTCGCCATCCACAACAGTCAGGTAGACGGTGTCGGAGGATGAAGTGGGGGTGCCGTGGATTTGATCGAGGGTGGCGCGGGTGGGGTGGATGAGTTTTCGGCGAGTGTCGGCGTAGGCTTTGGACAGGAGACTGGAGACGGGGGACGGGTTGAAAGCGGGGTCGGCGACGTACCAGCGGGTGTCGGCGAAGGCGAGGCGCATGGCTTCGATCATCAGGTGAAGGCGTTGGGGGGAGAGGGGGGCGTGTTCGGTCAGGTCAAAGCCTTCGAGCAGGTTGAGGGCGAGGAGGGCGGCCAACCCCTGTCCGTTGGGAGGACATTCCCAAACACGGTAACCGCGATAGGTCGTGGAAATGGGGGTATCCCAGGTGGAGGTGTGGGTGGCGAGGTCGTCGAGGGACATCACCCCGCCAGCTTCCCGTAAAACGCTGACGATGGCCTCGGCGATGGGACCGCGGTAGTAGGCGTCTTTCCCCCCCCCGGCAACGAGGCGGAAGGTGCGGGCGAGGCCGGGGTTGCGGAACAGTTCGCCTGCGCGGGGGGCGCGTCCGTCGAGGGTGAGTTCGTGGCCGTTCGTAGCTCTGGCGAGTTGGTTGGCCGCGCCGCGTGCCCAGTAGTGCGCGGTGATGGGGGCGACGGGGAAGCCTTCTTCGGCGAGGCGGATGGCGGGGGCGAGAACGTCCGCGAGGGGCAGGCGTCCGTGGCGTTCGATCAGGTCGCACCAGCCCGCGCACGCGCCGGGGACGGTGACGGTGTGGGGGTGGTAGGGATCGGGAATTGTCAATTGTGAATGGTCAATTTTTAATTGTGAATGAAGGAGTTCGAGGGTGAGGGTTTTTGGGGCGCGGCCGGAGGCGTTGAGGGCGGTGACTTGGCCCGTTTTAGCATCGTAGTAGAGGGCAAAGGCGTCGCCGCCAATCCCAGTAGAAGTGGGTTCGGTGACGTTGAGGGCGGCGGCGGTGGTGATGGCGGCATCGGCGGCGTTACCGCCTTTGGAGAGGGTTTCCAGCCCGGCGGCGACGGCGAGCGGTTGGGAGGTGGCAACGAGGCCACGGGTGGAGAGGACGGGGGAGCGGCGGGAGGTGAAGGGGAGCATGGGAAGAAAAATTGTGAATTATGAATTGTGAATGGTGAATTCACAATTTTTAAGAGGAGAGCCGCCCTTCTTTGATGTGCCAGGTTTGGGTGTGGGAAACGAAGTCGGGGGCGAAAAGGTTGAGGTCAGTGGTGGTCATCAACGCTTGCTCGCACGTGGACACGCGGGTGAGGAGGTCGGTGCGGCGTTGGTGGTCGAGTTCGGCGAGGACTTCGTCGAGGAGGAGGACAGGCCAGTGCCCGGTTTTTTGGTGCATCCAGTGGACTTCGGCGAGTTTGAGAGTGAGGAGGGCGGTGCGAATCTGGCCGCGGGAGCCGTAGGTGCCGAGGTCTACGCCGTTGCTGAGAAAGCGGAGTTCGTCCCGGTGGGGGCCGATGGTGGTGACGCCGCGGGCGATCTCTTCGCGGCGGAGTTTTTGGAGGGCGGCGGCGAACCCTTTTTGGATTTGTTCGAGGGGGAGGGCGGTGCGGTCGCGGGGGTCGTCCAGTTTGAGTTGGTATTGGCCGTGAGTGGGGGGGAGGGGGTCGTAGGCGGGTTGGTAGTTCAGGCGGAGGACTTCGCGGCCCTGCGTCAGTTCGCGGTGGGTAAGGGCGGCGAGGATTTCCATTTCGTGAATGGCGTGGATGCGGGCGTGGATGAGCCGCGCACCCAGGCTGGTGAGTTGTTCGTCCCAGTAGGTGAGTTGGGTTTGGTCGCCCGCGTGGGGGCCTGTATAGGTGTTGAGTTGTTTGAGGAGGGCGTTGCGCTGTTCGAGGGTGCGGGTATAGGTGGCGAGGGCGTCGGAGTAGCCGGGGGTGACTTGGGCGAGGGCGAGGTCGAGGTAGCGGCGGCGATGGGAAGGGGAGCCGTCGATGATGCTCATCATTTGCGGAAGGAAGAGGACGGCGTTGAACTGGCCGACGACTTCGTTTGTTTTTCGTTTGACTCCGTCGAGAAGAATTTCTTTGCGGACGCGGGAGGTTCCTCCGTTGGCTTCCTGGATGATGCGGATTTCGAGGTGGTGGAGGCGGGTGTCGGGCCGGTCGTCGTGGCGAAAGTCCGCTTTGATGCGGGCGACGGCGAGGGGTTCGCGGGCGGCGAAGAAGTTGACCAGTTCTCGTTCGCTTTCGGCGTTGAAGGCGCTGAGGGTGGCGAGCATGAAGATGGCTTCGAGGACGCTGGTTTTGCCTTGCGCGTTATCTCCCACGAGGACGATGGTGCCGGTGGGGACTTCTACGTCTAGCCGGGTGAGGCTACGGAAGTTGGTGAGGGAGAGGTGGTGGAGGCGCATGGGGGATGGGAGATGGAGGACGGGAGACGGGGGACGGGGGACGGGGGACGGGGATGGGAGACGGGGGCATAAAAAAGGGACGGTCACTGGGGTGAACCGTCACCTTTTGGGACGACTGAAGTCGTTACTACTGGCAAACGAGCAAACCAACAAACGAACAAACGAACAACCCAACAAACGTACCCATTCCTCAATCCGCCGCGGGGACATCCTCTTCTTCGTCTTTCTGTTGCCAGAGGCGGGTGGCTTTGTCCACGTATAGGACGCCATTCAGGTGGTCAATTTCATGCTGGAAGATGCGCGCCAGCCAGCCCTCTGCCTTGATTTTGACGGGTTGGCCGCGGCGGTTTTGGCCGGTGATGAGGGCTTTTTCCGCCCGCTCGACTTCGCCCACAATGCCGGGGATAGACAGACATCCTTCTACGCCCATCACGGTTTCTTTTGAGAGTTTCACGATTTCGGGGTTGGCGAGAATGTAGAGTTTTTTGGGCGCGTTTTCGTCTTCTTCGTCGCCAAATTCGACCACAATGAGTTGTTGGGAGATGTTCACCTGGGGCGCGGCCAGCCCCACGCCGGGGGCCACGCGCATGGTTTCGACCATGTCGTCCACCAAAGTCTGCAATTCCGGGCCAAACTCCGTCACTTTACGGGCTTTGCGCCGTAAGGTGGGGTGGGGCAGGGTCACAATTTCACGTAATGCCATAATTTTTTTATTTATCCTTCGTTTTGCGCCGCATTTTGTGCGGCTTCACGGCGTTTTTTCTCAATATATTCGGGCAAATTTTCGGCATAGATGTCCACCAGTTTTTCAATATGCTCCCGGTTCGATCTTTCTTCGTTGGCTTTTTTGTTGTTTTTATACCGGAAACTCGCTTCAGAAATTTCGCTTTGCACGCGGGCGGGGTTATAGACATCGTTAAAAGACAGGCTTTCATTCCCGGCGTTAATATCCACCGTGCCAAAGTTCAGGATCAAAGCGATTAACCCTTTGCGATCATGCGAGATGGACAAAATATGGTCCAACGGGGCCACGCGCTTTTTCTCCTCTAAAAAGGGCTTTTTATCGAAATCGATCACTTCCCGATTCGTCAACTGATACCGATCATCGCGCCAGTCCAAATATTGGTAAATCCAAATGGGGGAACTCCCCACCACCAACAGCACGATCCCCAACAGATACTGCGCGCCCGTAAAAAAGACGGGCAGGCCAAAAAAGCCCGCCAACGCAAACACCAAAAGCACCGCCACCGTCAACAAAAGGGGCCAGATTTTGACCAGGAAGATAAACCAATGGCGGCGATAAGTGATCACATCCCCCTCGACCACCCGCACTTCCAAAAACCCCTCCAGCAAACTCTTTTTGACGGGGGCTTTGCTCGCGGCGGCCCCTGCCGCGGCAGGTTTGGGCGCGGCCTCCAGCCCCAGCCGTTGCCGCACCTCTTTTTTGATCTTATCGCTGTCCGATTGGCGGATGTGAGTCTTCGCGCGGTCCCAGTATTCGTTGAGGGCTTGTTCAATCCGCGCGGGGTCGCGCACCTGTTTCATCAAAATTTGCCCCCCATAGGTATCAACCTGCACATTTCCAAAACCAAAAAGCCGTTCAACGAAGTTCGCCGAACTCAACCGAATGGTTTGAATCGTCTCCAAAGGCGCTTCTTGAATACTGTCGTACAACAAAACGATCTTTTCTACATAGACCACCCGTTTATCTGTGACCACATAATAATCATTTTCCCAATCCACATACAACCAAAGCCCCATCCCCAACGCAACCGTCACCGCGATCCATCCCAAAAAATCTAACAAAGATGCCTGAATGCGCGGGGCCAACGCAAACGCGCCCAACCCCAATAACAGCACCAGCACAGGCGTCAGCAAGTGCAGGGCCAAAATCGCATAATCCCGCCGAGCCAACACATGAATCGTCTCATCCTCCCGTAGCCATTTGAACTGCTTGCGCCGGGCCAATTCGTAACCACTGACGATCCGGTTCAAATCTTTCTGCACCAGAGGATACGTCTGCAACATCCATTGAAAATCTTTGAGCGTCATTTCCAGGATGGTCGTCGGGACTTTTGCCCGGGCCTCGCCGGTGCGAAGCGTGCGTTGGAGCAGGGCAAACTCCCCAAAATAATCCCCCCGCACCATATTCGCCACCAACACCCTTTCATCTTTGTTGATCACCCGCGTAATCTGGACATGCCCCTGCAACACCACAAAAAAACTCTCAGCAAATTCGCCTTCTGCAAAAATGCGCTCATCCGTTGCCACATTGCGCGTGACCATTTTCCCGATGATTTTCTCCAGATCGGCCTCCCCCACGCCTTTAAATAGATGCATTTGCTTAAACAGCGCTTTAATTTTTTGCTTTTCGGCATCGGTGCGTTCAATTTCATCAGCCATAATCCGATTTTAACACGAGGTGATAAAATCCACCTTCAAAATATCCCCTCAAATTTGGAGAAAACCATGCCCATTCACTTCGGTACCGACGGCTGGCGTGCCGTCATCTCCGACACCTTCACTTTTCACAACCTGCGAATGGTCTCCCAAGCCATTGCAGATGCCGTCGCCGCCGGGAATTGGAACGATGGCAACCACGCCAAATACCAACCCACCTCCCGCACGATGGTTGTCGGGTTCGACACCCGCTTCCTGTCCGACCGGTACGCCATTGATGTGGCGCGGGTACTGGCCGCCAACGGGTTCACCGCCTACCTGTCCCAATCGCACGCCCCCACCCCCGCCATTTCCTACGCCGTCCGTCACCTGGGCGCGATGGCCGGAGTCATGATCACGGCCTCGCACAACGCCCCCCGCTACAACGGCGTCAAACTCAAAGCCAGTTACGGCGGCTCGGCCCTGCCCGAACAGGCGCGCCGCGTCGAAATTTACCTCAACGACAACGAAGGGCGCTCCCGCGGCCCCAACCTGATCGAGTACGAAACCGCCAAAGACCTGGGGCTAATCAAACGCTTCAACCCCATCCCCGCCTATTACGACCACCTTCGCACCCTGATCGACTTCGACGCCATTGCTGACCGGCGCATGCACGTCGTGGTCGATTCGATGTACGGCTCCGGCAAGGGCGTGATCAAAGGCATTTTACAGGGCACCCCGTGCGAGGTTCACGAAATCCGCGGGGAACTGAACCCCGGCTTTGGGGGCGTTCACCCCGAACCGATTGCCAAACACCTCGGTGCGTTGGCAGGGGCCATTGCAACCGGGGTCGGCACGTTTGGCGTGGCAACGGACGGGGACGCGGACCGCACGGGGGCGATGGACGAGCGCGGCAATTTTGTGGACCCGCACAAGATCATGGCCCTGGCCTTGCGTCACCTCGTCGAAAAACGGAAGATGACGGGGGCCGTGGTCCGCACGGTGTCCACCACCCGCATGTTGGACCGGCTCGCGGCGCGGTACGGAGTCCCGATCTACGAAACCCCGGTCGGGTTCAACCACATTGCCGATTACATGATGAAGGAAGACGTATTGATCGGGGGGGAAGAGTCCGGGGGGATTTCGTTCAAGGGGCATATTCCCGAAGGGGATGGGGTGCTGTTGGGGTTACTGCTCATCGAAATTGTTGCAAAATCCGGCGGGACGTTATACGAGTTGGTGGAAGACCTGCTCAAAGACGTTGGCCCGGCTTTTTACGAACGCAAAGACTTGCGGCTGGCGCGCCCGGTGAACAAAAAAGAAATGACTCAACAACTCATCAATGGTGCGCCTCCGAGCATTGGTGGGGAGACGGTGGTAGACATTAACGCGATTGATGGCATCAAATACATTATGAGCGATGATTCCTGGCTGTTGATTCGCCCCTCCGGGACGGAGCCGGTCCTCCGCGTGTACGCCGAAGGCCGTTCCGAAGCCATGCGCGATGCCCTCATGGCCTACGGCGCGCAGGTGGCGAATAGCGTTTCTTGATTTTTTTGATCCACGAAGGCCACCAAGTTCACTAAAAAGTTTTAACCCCCAAAAAAGGGAGAAAAGGGCATGTACATGCCCTTTTCTCCCTTTTTTTAGGGAAGTTTCAACTCTGAGCTTGTTACTTTTTTCTTTGTGTTCTTCGTGACCTTCGTGGATCACATTCTAAAGTTTCGGGGGGCCTTTTTTAAGCCGTTCTTCCACCTGTTTGATTTCCTTATCCCACATCGATTCAATCCACCATGTTGCCCCTGCTTCGATGAACGGTTGGACGATGTCCGCGTGTTGAGCGGGTTCGTTCGCGGGGGTTTGCCCGTCTACGATGATGTCGAGGGGCGCGGTGCCCGTTTGGTTTGCGTCCAACCACGCGCGCATTTCGCGCACCTGCGGGGGGAAGATAGGTTTGGGGCCGGGGGGGCCTTCGAGAATGTTGGGGATCAGGCCATCGTAGGGGAGGACGCGGCGCATGGATTTTTCGCTGAACCATCCGCCGACGACCCACGTCGGGATGTGCGGCACGCCGTCGCGGGTTTGTACGGGCGCGGGTGCGGGGTTGAACTGTGTTTCTTTGAGGGCGTAATGTTTGCCCTGGAAGTTGAACGGTTGCCCCGCCCACAGCCCGTTGACGATCTCCAACCCTTCGTCCAGCCGTTCGGCGCGGGTACGGCGGTCGGTGGGGAGGCCGAAGTTGGCGAACCCGGTATCCGGCGCGCCGAGGCCCACGGCGAGGATCACGCGCCCGTTCGAGAGCACGTCTAGCGTGGCGGTTTCGGCGGCGAGTTTCCACGGGGAGAGGACGGGGAGCGGGGTGAGCATCGTGCCCAGGCGCAGGCGCTCCGTGCGGGCGGCGATGTGGGCGAGCGTCACCCACGGGTCGGTGCTCCAGACGGATTCGTAGACAAAAAACGCGTCCCATCCGGTCTTTTCGGCGAGGAGGGCAAATTCGACCGCTTGGAGGGGGTCGGAGGCGGGGTAAACGAAACCAAATTTCATGGGGGAATCTCCTTTTTTAGAAATGATCGTGTTCCCCGATTTGTGACACGTGAAGGAACGTATCAAGGCAAAAAATAATGGAAGCGTGTAATAATTTTATTCTGTTTGGTTTATTTTTGTGCTATGATCAAAATGAACGTGTAAAAAGGAGATTGTAATGCTTACAAAAGTTCCACCGACCAAGAAACGTCCAACTTATGAAATTGTTGAACTTTTCCCTGCACAAGGAGATTGGGCAGAAGAAGAATACTTGAAAGTGGCCGGGGAAACGAATCATCTGGTTGAATTTTCTGATGGGAAATTGGAGGTTTTAGATATACCCAGTATCTGGCATCAAGAAATTCTTGGCAGATTATTTCTTGCGTTATCGCTCTATCTCCGTCTCAATCCTCTGGGAAAAGTTTATTTTTCCGCTTTGCCTGTCCGGCTGTGGGCAGGCAAATTTCGAGAGCCGGATTTGATTTTCATTTCTCAGGCTGGGCTGGAGAAAATGCCCGATGATTATTTAGGTTTACCAGACCTGGTGGCAGAAATTATCTCAGAAAGTAACGAAGAACATGATCGCGTTACAAAAATGAGCGAATATGCCCGTGCCGGGATTCCCGAGTATTGGATTGTTGACCCGCAAGCCCATACCGTCGAAGTCTATTGGCTCAAAGGAAAACGCTACACCCTTAACAGCCAGTTGAAAGAAGGCGATACCCTCGTCTCTTTCCAACTCCCTGGTTTTGAACTCTCCCTTGCCGAACTCTTTGCCCCTCAATAGGTTTTCTGAGACCTAATTTCATCACCCGTAACTATTCAGACCCTAAAGGTTTTTCTCGGTGAGTTTAGGATACCATTTGCAAAAGAAGTGCTTTTTTTCTCAGTCTTCTCTTGCAAACGAAACCTTTAGGGTCTGGCCTGATGATATCCCCAATTCTATCTTTTTTCGGAGGTACCCCCCATGACATTCAAATACACCTGGTACGGACACGGCACCCACGGCCTGGAAACGGGCGGCTACAAAATTTTGGTGGACCCGTTTTTGACCGGCAATCCCGCGGCTAGCACGACCGCCGACGCGGTGCAGTGTGATTTCATCCTCGTCAGCCACGGGCACGGCGATCACATTGCCGATGCCGAAACGGTCGCCAAACGCACGGGTGCGCTCACCATCGCCAACTTCGAGATCGCCAATTGGCTCGACGCGAAAGGCGTCAAAACGCACGGGCAACACATCGGCGGGGGGTTCCACCACCCCTTCGGCTATGTCAAACTGACCCAGGCGATTCACGGCTCGGGCCTGCCCGACGGTTCCTACGGGGGGATGCCCGCAGGCTTTTTGCTGACGACGAAAGACGGGCTGAAAATTTACCTGTCTTGCGATACCGGCCTGTTTGCTGGGATGTCCTTGATCGGCGACGAAGGGATCGATCTCGCCGTTTTGCCCATCGGAGACAACTTCACGATGGGGCCGGATGATGCCCTGCGCGCCGTCAAACTGCTCCGCCCCAAACACGTCATCCCCACCCATTACGATACCTGGGGCCTGATCGCCCAAGACGGCCCGGCGTGGGGGGCGCGGGTCAATGCCGAGACCAATACGAAAGCGCATGTGTTGAAACCTGGGGAGAGTTTTGAGATTTAGATGCTCAACCTGTACGGGCGAGACGGGCGGGAATTTGTTTTCGTTTGCAAAAATACGTCTCTCCCGCCCGTCTCGCCCCAACAAAAAGCCCTCATCGAGATGAGGGCTTTTCTTTTCCAATTATTCCACCAAATCCCCCTCTTTTATCACCCGCGCCATAAATGCCTGCCACACCTCCGCCGTCATTTGCTCTATCCCTTCCAACCGGAACTTAAAATTCTCCCAATTCGGATTATCGGGCAAATCAATCTCCACATCCACAAAATGATCGCCCTGCTGATCCACCCAAATGAACCCGCCCCGGTGATCTAACCCCGCCCCATCCATGGCATATTTCCGACAAACGATACCCGCGCGGGGTTCCACGCCCACGAACCGGAGTTCCACCTCCCCGCGGTACACCACCGCCGGCCCCTCCGGCTGAAACGTCGGATCAATAATGCCCACCATGAATGGCTGATCGGGATCAGCCAGATGCCGGAAGGCAAAATTCAAACTCGCCAGATCAAAGTTGTACATGTGAAACGGGAGATGGGGAATCGCCACCTGATCCACCCCCGGCCCCAGCATGGGGATTTCTACCTCCACCGCCCGCGCCTCAGACAAATATTCCAACCGCGCAACAAAATCCTGTTCCTCCTCCGCGTGAACCTGCCAGGACTCCAACCGCCCCGCCGAAAACGTCTCCCAGTCCATCGTCGCCATCACCCACCCCGCCGGAGACGCCCCCGGATGAAATTTGTACGACTCGATCCGGTCCGGGGCCGCGACATAAAGCGAAACCCGCTCAGGATCACTGCCGTCCAGGTTCGACTTCACGTAGTGATACACCTGGCCGACTTGAATTTTTTCGGGTTTAAAACGAAACGCACTCATCTTTCTCCTTCTTTCTCAGTTTTCGAATACACCCAATTGAACTCCGCCCACCCCACGCGGGGATAAACGATCTTCGGGTTTTCCACGTCTTTTTTTACCGGAACCTGTTTCCCCTCCTGCACCTTTGGGATTGACCCCGTCTGCACATCCCACGTCACCGTCGTTTGATAGGGTGGGCGATCCGGCGGGGTGACTTCCAGCCGCAAACGGACATTGACCGTCCCCTGATTTTTCTGATCGAGCGAGCGCCCAACCTGCACAACCCGTGCTTCCGCGGGGGTTGCTTGTGCGATCCGGGCTTGCAATTTGGCGTTGTCCTGTTTCGCCTTACGAACAAACAACACCACGCCCAAACCGATCAGGGCAATGACAATTACGCCAACCACCGTTGCCCCGGATGACGAGGACGCTTGAAAATGGAGTGTAGAGAGAGGTATGTTCATTCGTTTAATACCGGAACCAGGCGGTATCTCCTTCAAAGTGGATTAAGAAATCGGAAATTCGCTCCCCCGTCTCAGGGTCTCGCAGTTCCAATGCCAACGCGATAATTTCGGCCTCCACTTGTTCATAGGCATCCCAATTCTCCCCTTCGGAAAGGCGCAACTGCGCTTCAAACAAGGGTCGGAGCGGTTCAAATGCCTCCGTCGGCGTAAACGCGCAAAGCACCCACGGAAAATCCAACTCCGTCACCCGCATATGGCCGAGGACCACCTCCCCCTGTTGGAAAACGAGCTTTTTTAGTTGATTGGGTGCGAGCGTCATCCCCCCATTATACAAGCAAATTTCCTCCCCACTTCCCCTTTTAAATCTTGACAAAAAATATTAACTCGTATAATATTTTCTCTGTCGCAAAAATACTAACTCGTTTACTAATTATCACTTCTCACGTTTTACGCATCACGCTTTCCTCATGTCTGTCCGCAACGCCATCCTCGGCCTCCTCGCCCAAAAACCCCGCCACGGGTACGAACTCCACGCTGTCTTTTCCGCCGTTGTTGGGGGCGAATCCTGGGATGTGAAACCCGCCCAGATTTACACCACCCTCAACCGGTTGGAAGAGGCCGGACTGGTGGAAACCGCGTCCGACCTCGGCGAAGGCGATGAACCTGACCGCCGCGTCTATGCCGTCACCGAAACGGGCCACACCGCCCTGCAAGCATGGTTCGCCTCCGGCAGTGCGCCCGACCACCAACGGGATGAATTCTTCGTCAAAGTCATGGTCGCCCTCATCTCCGGGGAAGCCGATCCCTGGCGGTTGATCCAGACTCAGCGGGCGCATATCTTCCGCGAACTGCATGCCGCCACCAAACAGCGCGACGGCCACGATTCCCGCACGGAAATGGCGCAAATCTTGCTGTTGGAAAAGGTGATCATGCACCTCGAAGCGGATGTGCGCTGGCTGGACGTTGTCGAAGCCCGCATCGAGTTCGTCAAACAACAACCCCTGCCCGAACCGGAGATTCGTCGCCGAGGCCGCCCGCGTAAAGGTGCGACCGAGGCGAAAGACCCGCCGGAAAATGGCGGCAGTAAACAGTCAGCAGTGATCAGTAAACCGTAATTTGTGCTTAGTAACGAACCAACCAACGAACCAACAAACAATCGAATCATGTACACCCTCACCCACAAAACCATCCTCATCACCGGCGCAAACTCCGGGATTGGCAAAGCCGCCGCGCTTCAGCTCGCCCGTTTGGGGGCGCACGTGATCATGGCCTGCCGCAATCTTGACCGGGGGCAGAAAGCGCTCGAAGACGTTCGCAAAGCCAGTGGCTCGGACACCGTCGAACTTATGCAGGTGGATATGGCTTCGCAGAAATCCATTCGCGCGTTTGCCGCCCAGTTCAACGCCACCCATGATCGCCTCGATGTCCTCATCCACAACGCCGCCAACTTCGATCACACGCTAAAAAAAGCCACCCTGACCGAAGACGGCGTGGAAACGGTCTTCGCCACCAACCACCTCGGCCCCTTTCTGTTGACCGATCTGCTTCTCGAACGGATCAAAGCCAGCAAAGGCCGGATCATCACCGTCGCTTCCAAAGGGCTGATGACCTACCCGTTCCTGAACATCGAATTCGACAACCTGAACGGTGAACGCAAATTCAACCTGCAACACGCGTACTACCACGCCAAACAAGCCCAGGTCATGTTCACCTTTGACCTGGCCGAACGGCTGAAAGGGACCGGCGTCACCGTCAACTGCGTCCGCGTCGGCAACGTCGCCATCCCGGACGAACGCCTCACCCACCTGCCCGGCTGGATGCTGAAAATGTACGAGATGAAACGCAAATATGCCATGACCCCCGAAAAGATGGCCGAAACCTACGTCTGGCTCGCCGCCGACCCCGCCGTTGCAAACACCACAGGCGGCTACTTCGACGCCCCTAACGTCCCCGTCAAAGCCAACAAAAACGCCTACAACCGCGAGACGCAGAAACGGTTGTGGGAAGTCAGCGAGAAAATGACGAGGTAAATCGGGAGATAGGTAGATAAGGTAGATAAGGTAAATAAGGTAGATAAGGTAGATAAGGTAGATAAGGTAGATAAAGTATGTACCCTATGTACCCTATCTACCCTATGTACCCTATATACCCTATCCCCCCCCTCCCCCCCAAAAGGAATCCCCCATGACCCTCCTCCAAACCCAATCCCTCACAAAAATTTACGGCACCGGCCCCACCGCCGTGACTGCCCTGGACCACATCAACCTGACCATCAAACCCGGCGAATTCGTCGCCATTATGGGACCGAGCGGCTGTGGCAAATCTACCCTGCTCCACCTCCTGGGTGGGCTGGACAAACCCACTAGCGGCAAAGTCCTCCTCGAAGGCACCCCCATTGACGAAATGTCCGACGACAAATTGACCGAACTGCGCCGCCGCAAAATGGGCTTCATCTTCCAATTCTTCAACCTGATCCCGGTGCTGACCGCGACCGAAAACGCCGCCCTGCCCATCACCCTCGACGGCGTCAAACCCGCCCTCGCCAAAGCCAAAGCCATCGAATGGCTCACCCGTTTCGGCCTCGGAGACCGGCTGAACAACCGCCCCGATCAACTCTCCGGCGGCCAACAGCAACGCGTCGCCGTCGCCCGCGCCCTCGTCGCCGAACCCACCCTGGTCCTCGCCGACGAACCCACCGGCAACCTCGACACCCGCGCGGGCGACGAAATCGCCAGCCTGCTCCGCAAAGTGTCCCAGGAATTCAACCGCACCGTCGTCATGGTCACGCACGACGCCCGCATCGCCGCCTACGCCGACCGCATCATCTTCCTCAAAGACGGCAAGATGATTGACGAAACCGCCTTCGCCCGGACAGGGAGTGACAACGGCAAAAACGCGGATGCGGTCACGAAGAAAATGAAGGAGATTGGGGATTGAAGAGGTAAATACGGTAGATAAAGGAGATAGAGTAAATAA
>JABWBV010000026.1 GCA_013359445.1 Anaerolineales bacterium
CTGCCCCACGCCCGGCAGATTCATCCACCGCCCGCCCGGCCCGTACTTCAAATTCCGGCCCCTGGCGCGGCAACCGCAGACCTTCCAATAACGCCCCCAAAGGCCGGGGCTAACCCCCTTCGGGACGTGACGATTTCAATCGTGAAGAGCGGTTGAAATCGTCACGTCCTGTGTTTTCATACTTCTCCGGGGGGTATAATTTCCCCGTGCCCTCCGCCCTCTTCCACCCCCACAAACCAACCCCCGCCGAAACCGGCCTCGCCGCCCGCGTGGATGAACTCCGCGCAACCGTGCGAACCCTCGCCCCCGCGCAAATCGCCGCCCACGCCGAAGTGGAATACCGCCCGGAAACGGACACCTTCCACCTCGCGCTGTTTGGCTCCCCGATCACCCTCTCCTCCCCCGAACTAATCGCCACCGGCCCCAATGGATCGCCGCTCCCCGACTTCATCCAGGCCCTGCTGTTCTACTACCTCACCACCAGCGACGGTACCCCCCTCATCCGAACCTGGGTCTCGTTCGCCGACCTGCCCGGCGGGCGAATGTACGCGCAGGCATTCCAGGGCTACTCCGGCGCAGAACTGATCAAAGCCTTCGACCCCGACTTGGATCGTTTCCGGTGCGCGTGCGCGGCCGCGGGGGGCCACCCGTCCACGTTCGGGGACGCGTCGTTTGCCTTTCTCGCCCTCCCGCGCGTCCCCCTGCTCGTCAACTACTGGCTCGGCGACGAAGATTTCCCCTCCACCTGCCAGATTCTGTTCGATGCCGCGGCGACGCATTCTCTCCCGATTGACGCGTGTGCGATTCTGGGGGGGATGTTGGCGGGGAGGATTGTAAAGGCGGGGGGGAAATTGTAGGAATTGAAGGGAATTGGTGGGAACCTGGGGAAACTCGGTGGTAAAATAAATAGAACAAATATTCCGGGAGCGGGTGTCACATGGCCCCGCTCTTTGTCATATAGGTCAGGGAAGACGAAGAAGGAATTAGGAAATAGGAATCAGGAACCTGGTTCTTCCCAATTCCAAATTTCTACTTCCCAATACCCTATTCTCCTGACACCTCCCTACCTGACACCTGACACTCCTCCCCATGTCCCTCCCCTACTACACCTCCCACTCCCCCCTCACCGATCCCGGCCCTTACGCCGAACTGTTTGACACCCTCCCCGATGACCCTGCTGGACTCGTCCGCACCATTCACGGCCTGCTGATCCACAAACTCGTTGCCCAACACTACGGCGTGCATATGAGCATGGTTCAACGGGACGAGCAAAACTTCCGCACCATCCGCCAACGGCTCGCCCGCATCGTCGAACTCGACCCTGCCCCGCTCAACACGCCCCGCGACCCGGGCGGACGGCAGGTGGGCGTCTGCCGGGATTTTGCGCTGTTGCTCGTGTCCATGCTCCGGCACAAAGGGGTCCCCGCCCGGATGCGCGTCGGGTTTGCCGAATATCTGATTCCCGATGGCCCCGTCAAAGCCGACCACTGGATCAGCGAGTATTGGAACGGGGAACGGTGGGTGCTCGTAGACCCGCAAGTGGACGACGTGCAACAAACCGCCTTCCACATCACTGCCAACACGCTCGATCTCCGGCATGACCAGGATTTTTACGTCGCCGGGAGCGCATGGCAACTCGCCCGTGCGGGAAAAGTCAAATCCACCTTCTTTCGATTTAACGGAACGTGGAAGGGGTTCCCCTGCATCCGCGGCAATATGCTCCATGACTTTCAGGCTCTCAACAAAATCGAACTCACCCCGCGCGATGCCTGGGATGAACTGGCGCTGAAAGACGAACGTGATCTGACCATTGACGACAAAACCCTCCTCGATCAAATCGCCGCCCTGACCGCGACCCCAGACGACACCTTCGCCGAGCAACATGCCCTGTTCGAGCAGTTGCCCCGCACCCAGCTCATCCGTGACAGACTGCGGATGTTGGGCGTTATCCTGCCCGGCCCGGATGAAAACGGAACGAGCACAGTAAACTCATCCGAACTCCAACCTTCGGATGCCAATCGCCTGGCCGTGCTCGCATCCTCCCAAGCCCCCAACGGCTCCCACGACACGGAATACGCCATACGCCATACGGAATATGTGCCCTACGACCCCGCCCCCCACATGACATCTGACACCCGATCACCCGACTCCTTCGGCCCCGGCGACATTGTGGTGCGCGGCGCGCGGCAACACAACCTGAAAAACGTCACCGTTCGCATTCCGCGGCATAAACTGGTGGTCATCACCGGGGTGAGCGGGAGTGGGAAGTCGTCGCTGGCGTTTGATACGCTGTACGCGGAGGGGCAACGGCGGTACGTCGAAAGTTTGTCGTCGTATGCGCGGCAATTTATGGGGCAGATGGAAAAACCGAAAGTGGATCAGATCACGGGGCTGAGTCCCGCCATCGCCATCGAGCAGAAGACGGTCAGCAAAAACCCGCGTTCGACGGTGGGCACGGTGACGGAGATTCTCGATTATTTGCGGGTGTTGTACGCCCGGATCGGTCTGCCGCACTGCCCGCAATGTGGCCGCGCCGTCCAACCGCAGACATCCCAACAGATCACCGCCCAACTCGCCGCGCTCTCGCCGGGGACACGGTTCCAACTCCTGGCCCCGCTCGCGAAAAACCGCAAAGGCACGCACGCCGCCGCGCTCAAACAAGCCGCGAAAGACGGCTACGCCCGTGCTCGAGTCAACGGGGAGATGGTGGACCTCCTCGCCCCCAAATCCTGGCCTGAACTGGATAAAAACAAAAAGCACACCCTGGAAATCATCGTAGATCGGCTCATCATCCCAGAAGAAGAGGTGATCCACCAAGTACACGAAGAGCACGAAGGGGAAGAAAAGAATGCTTTACAAAACCTTAGTGAGCTTCGTGTTCTTCGTGGATCAAAAGAAGAGGTGATCCACCAAGGACACCAAAAGCACGAAGGGGAAGAAAAGAATGCTTTACAAAACCTTAGTGCGCTTAGTGAACTTCGTGGATCAAAAAATGACTGGCTCTCGCGCCTCACCGATTCGGTAGAGACGACGTTGAAGTTGGGGGGTGGGGTGGTGATCGTGGTGCTGGATAACGAAGAAATCATCCTCTCCGAGCACCACGCCTGCCCGCATTGCGACATCTCCTTCCCCGAACTGCAACCGCAGATGTTCAGCTTTAACTCCGCGTTCGGCATGTGCCCGGACTGTAACGGGTTGGGCGTGCAGTTGCAGGTGGACCCGAACCTGATCATCACTCACCCCGAAATGTCGTTGTACGATGGCGCGTCAGCGTGGCACGGCAACGTCCGCAAAAAGGGCAAAAGCCAGTGGACGGCCAAACACCTGGAGGCCCTGGCTGATCATTACGGGGTAAACCTCGAAACGCCCTGGAACGACCTGCCCGACTCCTTCAAACACGTTTACCTCTACGGTTCCGGCGAGGAAAAAATCCACTTCTCTTTCCAAACCGAAGATGGTGGGTTCTCCGGCGAAAGTTACCGTGAGTCCAAAGGCGCTGTATTCCAAATCAGCCGCCTGTTCCGGCAAACGAAATCGGACTACACGCGGCGGTTTTATATGTCGTTCATGGCGAAACTGCCGTGCCCGAAGTGTGAGGGGGAGCGGCTGTGCCCCGAGGCGCGGTTCACGACCGTGGCGGGGGTGCGCCTGCCGGAGTTGGGGAATTGGAGCATCGAGGCCGTCCACGAGTGGGTCCGGGGACTGCCCGCGCAGTTATCCGCCGAACAACGGCAAATCGCGGACGAACTTCTGTTGGAGATCGTCCAGCGGCTGGGGTTTCTCCGCAATGTGGGCCTACATTATCTGACGCTGGATCGGCCTGCACCGACGCTGTCCGGGGGGGAGGGGCAACGCATTCGGTTGGCGAGTCAGATCGGGAGCGGACTCGTGGGGGTGCTGTACATTCTCGATGAACCGTCCATCGGTCTGCACACGCGGGATCATCGCGCCCTGCTGGACACGCTCACCCATCTGCGGGACATCGGGAACACCGTGCTGGTGGTGGAACACGATGCCGACACGATGCGCGCGGCGGATTGGTTGATCGATCTCGGGCCTGGCCCCGGCGTGTTGGGCGGAAAGGTGATCAGCGAGGGGACGCCCGACGATGTGATGGCGGACGCGGACTCGATTACGGGGCAGTATTTGACCGGGGTGAAACAGATCACCCGTCCGAACGGGATTCGCCGCGCCCCGTCCGGGTGGTTAACCGTGAGAGGGGCGCGGGTCAACAATTTGAAAGGGGGGGATTTCCGGTTTCCGGTGGGGGTGATGACGGTGGTCACGGGCGTGTCGGGGTCGGGCAAATCGTCGCTTGTGGCGCATACCCTGCACCCGGCATTGTCCCGCATTCTGCACGGGGCGCAAGCCACGCCGGGGGCGCACGATGGCATTGACGGGTTGGAGCAGGTGGACAAGGTCATTCACATTACGCAAGACCCGATTGGGCGCAATCCCCGGTCGAATCCGGGGACGTACGCGGGGGTGATGGACGACATCCGTGCGGTGTTTGCGACCACGTCCGAGGCGAAGGCGCGGGGGTACGGGGCGGGGCGGTTCAGCATGAATACGAAGGGCGGGCGGTGCGAGGCGTGCGCAGGGTACGGGGTGAAGAAGGTGGAGATGCACTTTTTGCCCGATGTGTATGTGCGGTGTAACGAGTGTAACGGTCTGCGGTTCAATCGGCAGACGTTGGAGATTACGTACAAGGGGAAGACGATTGCGGATGTGATGGACATGGATGTGCAAGAGGCGCTGGACTTTTTCGCCCACCATTCGAAGATCACGCAGATTTTGCAGACCCTGCACGATGTGGGGCTGGATTATATGAAGCTCGGGCAGAGCGCGCTGACCCTATCGGGCGGCGAGGCCCAACGCGTGAAACTGGCGAAGGAGTTGAGCCGCGCCGCGACCGGGCGGACGGTGTACATTCTCGATGAGCCGACGACGGGGTTGCATTTCGCGGACATTCAACGTTTGCTGGATGTTCTGCACCGGTTGGTGGATGCGGGGAATACGGTGATCATTATCGAGCACAATATGGATGTGATCCGTTCGGCGGATTGGATTTTGGATTTGGGGCCGGAGGGGGGCAATAAGGGCGGCAACATCGTGGCGGAGGGCACGCCGGAGGAGGTGAGTCTGGTGGAGGGGAGTTATACGGGGAGGTTTTTGAGGGAGATGTTGGGGGAGGGGACACAGAGGGTACAGATGGACACGGATTTACACAGATGATTGCTGAGGAGGGGCGATGGTGATGAATAGGTAAGGCGATGAATAGGAATTCATCGCCTGATAGACAAAACCCGTTGAAACGGGTTGGCGCATCGGGGTTTGCGCCTTTAACGGGGTTTTGAACCTTTTCAAATTGATCTGACAATCCGCTTTCAGCCCGCCGGGGGATGAAGTCCCCCGGCTACCAAACGACGCCGGATGAATCCGGCTTTTTTAGCCCGGTTTAGCGGGCGTCGTGGGGTAGCCCGGCGACTTCATCGCCGGGAGGGGATTATCGGGATAATGTGTCAAAATGCAACAACCCGTTTTCGCTCTCAGACGCCGCCGAAATTTTCGGCATTCCTATTCGGCGGGCGTTTGAGGTGTGAAACCAAAGCTTGTAAAAATCAGAAAACACAAACGGTCATGTTGACACATGTACCAATTTTGATACAATCCACGATTGAATGAACCGTTTACCTCGCTACACCGTTGCTTTTTATCAAACTTCGCGAGGCCATGAACCAGTTCGAGAATGGTTGAAGGCTTTACCGGCGGAGGCACGGCGGATTGTCGGCGAGGACTTGAAAACGGTGCAATATGGTTGGCCGTTAGGAATGCCCTTGATTCGCAAACTGGAAGCGGATTTATGGGAGGTCCGCTCGACTTTGCCAGATGGGATCGCTCGTGTCTTGTTTACTGTGCAGGGGAGGCGGGTTATCTTACTCCATGCTTTCGTCAAAAAAACTCAAAAGACGCCCCTGAATGAATTAGCAATTGCCCGAAAGCGGTTAGCCGAATTGGTGCGTGAATAACCCTTATTTGGAGAATGAGAAATGCCTATCAATGAACAACATATCGGAAGCAGTTTGGACGATTTTTTGGAAGAAGAAGGGATTCTGGCCGATGTTGAAGCGGCCGCGATTAAACGCGTGGTGACCTTTCAGATCGAACAGTTGATGAAAGAAAATAACATTTCAAAAACAGCCATGGCAAAACGGATGAAAACAAGTCGCGCGGCCATTGATCGTTTGCTCGACCCCACCAATCCCTCCATTACTTTACAAACGCTGGAACGGGCAGCGGCGGCAGTGGGAAAGAGTTTGCAGGTTGAATTGGTTTAAGGGCCTATTGAAAGAAACGCGTTCACCCATCGGGGTTTGCGCCCACAACGGGTTTCAACCCGTTTTTGGTGTCAGACGCCGCCGAAATTTTCGGCATTCCTATTCGGCGGGGGAGCGCCAAGACACCCACAAACGAGGGATGCCTCCCCGCCTCCCCCCACATAGACATCGCCCCCGCCCTTCACTACAATGGGGCACAACCGACCTCCCCCATTCACAGGTCGAAGGAAAACCGATGTCCCACCCCACAAAACCCCTGCCCCAAACGATTGTCATCATCCTATTAATCGCTCTCCCCCTCTTCGCCCTCCTCCAATCCCCCCTCCCCACCCAGGCGGGCGGCAGTTCCCCCGTCTACACCGACTCCCTCGCCAGCGGGTGGGAAGACTGGTCGTGGAGCATCGGCCTGAACCTGGCAAACCCCACCCCCGTTCACGGCGGCGCGGCCTCCATCGCCATCACGTACACCCAGGGCTGGGACGGGTTCCAACTCGGCTACCACGGCGCTCAATTGGACGTCAGCGCCTATGACGTCCTGCGCTTTTGGGTGCATGGCGGGAGCAATGGCGGGCAGGAAATCACCGTTCAAATCGAAGGGCTAGAACAAACCATCACCGCCACCGCCAACACATGGACGCAGGTAGACATCTCCCTCATCCCGTTGGGCACCCCCCGGTCAGTGGGCGAAATCGTCTGGTGGAACGGCACCGCAAACGCCCACCCCACCTTTTACCTGGATGACATCGAATTCGTGAACACCGGCCAACCCACGCCGACCCCACCCCCCGCGGGTTCCGGCCCCGCGCTCACCGTCAATGCGGGCGCAGCCCTCCACCCGATCAGCCCCAATATCTACGGCATGAACTACGCCGACCCTACCCTCGCCGCCGACCTGCAACTCCCCGTCAATCGTTGGGGCGGCAACGCCACCACCCGCTACAACTGGCAATACGACATCTCCAACCGTGGCTCAGACTGGTACTTTGAAAACGTCCAGGAAGACGCCCAAAGCGGCGCGGCCTCCGACCATTTCATCGAACAAAACAACCAGAGTCTCACCGACTCCCTCATCACCCTCCCTCTCATCGGCTGGACGCCCAAAAACAACAGCACGGCCTGCGGGTTTAGCATCACCAAATACGGCACCCAAACCGACGCCGATTGGACCTGGCGTCCCGACTGCGGCAACGGCATCGCCCCCGGCAACGTCAACATCACCGGCAACGACCCGCTCGACACCAGCATCGCCATCACCCCCGCGTTCGTCACCGACTGGGTCAACCACATGGTCAGCGTGTTCGGTGCGGCGGATGAGGGCGGTGTGCAATTTTACGCGATGGATAACGAACCCATGCTCTGGAACAGCACCCACCGCGATGTCCACCCCAATCCGACCACCTACGACGAAATGCGGGACCGGACCTACGCGTACGCCGCCGCCGTCAAAGCCGCCGACCCCAGCGCGTTCACCCTCGGCCCGGTCGTGTGGGGATGGTGCGCCTACTTCTACTCCGCCGCCGATGGGTGTGGCCCCGGTGCGGATTATCAAGCCCACGGCAACACCGGTTTTGTCGAGTGGTATCTCCAACAGATGTCCGCCTACGAACAAGCGCACGATGTCCGCATCCTGGACTACTTGGACGTCCACATTTACCCGCAAATTGACGGCGTCTTCTCCGATGAACTGGGAAGCGCCGCAGTGCAAGCCGCCCGCCTGCGCTCCACCCGACAACTGTGGGACCCCACCTACATCCACGAGGGGTGGATTGCCCAACCCGTGTACCTGATCCCGCGCATGAAAACGTGGGTGGCAGACAACTATCCGGGCACCAAAACCGCCATCACCGAATATAACTGGGGCGCTTACGGCTACCTGAACGGTGCCCTGGCCCAGGCCGATATCCTCGGCATCTTCGGACGCGAGGGGTTGGACCTCGCCACCCTGTGGACCGCGCCTTCCGCCGATCAACCCGTCGCCTATGCCTTCCGCATGTACCGCAACTACGACGGTCAACATCACAAATTTGGAGATACCAGCGTCTTTGCCGAGAGCGACGATCAAGAACAACTCGCCCTCTACGCCGCCAAACGCAGTACCGACGGCGCACTGACGTTGATCGTCATCAACAAAACCAACGCCCCCCTCACCAGTTCACTGACCCTGACGAACTTCAACCCCGGCCTGAGCGCCCAAGTTTACCGCTACAGCGCGGCGAATCTCAACGCGATCATCCACGAAGCCCCCCAGGCCATCGGCCCCAACGGCTTCACCGCCACCTACCCCGCCAACTCCATCACCCTGTTCGTGATTCCGACAGGCACGCCTCTTCACATGATTTATTTACCTCTCGCTCAGGGTTCGGATTAGTACAGTTTCGACCATTCGTAGTGGCGATTTCAATCGCTCAAACGCCTGACGTCAACGACTGAAGTCGTCACTACAAAATCTTGATCTGAGCTACTCAGATATATAATGGGAGCATCCTGAGCGGGGCGGTAAACGTCCCATGTCTTGGCTTTACTTTGGTCTAGCGCAGTCGAAGGATGCGGGTCCGGGTAGTTACGATCTGACTTAAAATAGCCTGGATATAAACCGACCTTCCGCAACTTCTTTATTTCCGCGACTTAAAAATTTGTTGCGGAAATAAAGAAGTTGCGGAAAATGATTTTCACACTGGTGAAATCTTTTCATGTTGGCTACTGAAATTCCGGAAGTCTCCACCTGGCTCACACCCTGCCATCTTCCCCTTTACAACCGCGCCCTACCCGAAAAATAACCCAAAGACTTCCGAAATGTCGGGCACGCACAAAAGTTTTCGACTAATTTTAGACTATAATTAGTCGAAAATATGTTGACCCCCTCCTTTCACATCTCCCCCACACTCCTCACTCATATCAAACGCATCACGATTCTTGTGCATGAGTTGAACAAACTACGTCTGTCCGAAACCGTGTTCGCGCAGTTGCTCCATGAGGCCCAGGTTACTTCGACGTATGCGTCCACCAGCATCGAGGGCAACCCCCTCCCGTTGACCGATGTCAAACGCGTCCTGAAAACCCAACCCGCCCAGGCCCGGCAGAGTGAATTGGAAGTGCTGAACTACAACCACGCCCTCCAAACCCTGCAAACGCCCCCAACCTTCACCGCAGACTTGATTCTGGACATACACCGGTTGGTTATGGCAGATTTACTGCCCGCCCACCAGATCGGGCAATGGCGGCGCGAACCGGTGGTAGTCAACGATCCGCGCACGGGCAACGTCGTGTATCTCCCCCCCGATCATCAAGATGTCCCCGCAATGATGGTGGAGTTGGTAGATTTTGTGGTCACGCAAACGGAAACCCTCGATCCGATTCTGCTGGCGGGGATGTTCCACAAGCAGTTTGTGATCGTCCACCCGTTTATGGATGGTAATGGGCGCACCGCACGGCTGGCGACGCAGGTTTTACTCGCGGGGATGGGGCTGAACTTCTTCCCCCTGCTCAGTTTTGAGAATTACTACAATCAGAACGTCACCCGGTATTTTCAAACGGTGGGGGTATACGGGAATTATTATGATCTGACCCCGGACTTCACCCCCTGGCTGGAATACTTTGCCGCGGGCATTTTGGACGAACTGCTCCGACTAGAAAAACAAATCCACGGCACCCAAACGATAGACACCCGCCTACACCCCTATCATCAAGCGATTTTGGACTTTATCGCAGAACACGGCTTAATCACCGACCGCGATTATGCGAAATTAGCGGATCGGGCCAAAGCAACACGCGCACTGGATTTTAAGAAGTTAATGGAAATGGGGTTCATCGAACGACAAGGGGTGGGGCGAGCCGTGCATTACGTGAGACGAAAATAGTTGCTAATCTTTTCCTGATGCTATAATCTTCCCTATGGAAACCCAAATCGTCGAAACCGTGCTCCGCCATTACCCCACCGTTCAGGGCATTTACCTGTTCGGGTCCTACGCGGCGGGGAACGCGTGGCCAGACAGCGATGTGGATGTGGCCTTGCTCCTTCCCCCCGTTCAGGCAAAGGCGGCCCGGTCGCTGGCACTAAGCCCCTGTCATCTGGAACTCGCCGAAACACTTCACAAAGATGTAGATTTGGTCAATCTCCGGCAGGTTTCGACGGTGTTTCAAATGGAAATCATCTATGGGAAACTGCTCTACTGTGCGGATCAGTACGCGGTGGATGAGTTCGAGATGCTGACACTTTCGTATTACCAAAAATTAAACGAAGAAAGGCGGGAGATTCTGGAAGCGTTTTATGAGACTGGGAGGGCGTATTCCGTATGAATGATGTGATCACCAACAAAATTCAAAGTATTCAGTTGTGTATTACCCGTGCAAGGGAAGAATATCAGGCTGACCCCGATCATTTTGCAACGAATTACACCCGGCAAGATGCGGCAATTCTCAACGTAATTCGCGCCTGTGAACAAGCAATTGATTTAGCCAACCATGTGATCAAACATTACAAAATTGGCGTACCTACTTCCAGTGCCGAAAGTTTTGAAGCGCTCGACCGACACGGAATCATTGATACAGAATTGGCGAAACAACTTAGAAAGATGGTGTACTTTCGCAATTTGGTCATCCACCGTTACCAACAGATGGAAATAGAGGTCGTGAAGGCTGTGATCGTTTCGGGGTTAGATGATTTGATCACCTTTGGGGATCAAATACTGGCTTTTACCCAAAAATAAACCGCTTAAACCTCCCCCCTCGCCCTCTTCACCTTCCGCGCTTTCATCACCCCCCACACCGCCAACCCCAAACTTGCCAAACCCAATGGCACGGGGCAAAGTACGAACAGCCCTACCGTGCCCTGCCAGTTATTCGTGGGTCCGGCAGAGTCCGTTAGCTGAAAGACGATCAGAAACAGTGTAAGGAAACTGGCAAGCAGAAACCCGCCGCCCCCTACGCCCGCCCAAATCCAGGCCCATTTCTCGAATGACTTTGGCGGGCGGCCCGTGGGGGGTTCGACCTGTCCGGGGGCAGGGTTGAGAATGGTCACGAAATACCGGTTCCCGCAGGTCTGGCATTCCACGTATTCTTCCAGTTTGCCCAAGCGGATAGTCGAAATAAAAAAGAGAGTCAGGTAACGGTCAAGCCGTTTGTGGAGGTACGGGCGACGGGTTTGGCAATGGGGGCAGGTGAATTCGCCTTCCAGTACGACATTTAATCGGGAGCGGTGGTCATAGATAATCATCGGTCAAAATAATAATCGGGTTTGAGAAAATGTTGGGAGGGAATTTTCAAAGATTTACCCGTGCGCCTCTCCTACGGAAGTCCTGAGCGCGTATACCTGCACCTCCTCAGCTTTTTTGCACCCACCCCTGGAGGGGGTGCGGAAAATTACTCACTCAGGTTACTTAAAAGGGGCGGGTTACGGAATTCGATACAAATAGATTCGATGCTCCAAATCTTCCTCCACGAGTTCCCAATCGGGGAAGGGAAACGCATTCGAGATCACCCGCGTCCCGGGGCGCAGGTCTTCGATCAGCTTGTCCCCCAGGCGCCGGTTGGTGGACGTGAGCAAATAACACACCACCACGTCCGCATCGCGAAAATCCTGGGTAAAAAAGTTCCCCTGCCGGACTTCGACCTTCTTCCGCAGGCCGAGCAACAGAACGAACAAACGCGTCCACAATACCCGGACCGGATCGAGTTCGATCCCCACGCCTCGCGCCCCGAACCCCCGCGCGGCCACGATCAGCACCCGCCCGTCGCCCGACCCCAGGTCGTACACCGTTTCCCCGGCGCGGACCTGCACCATCTCCAGCAAGCGGCGCACCGTGCGAAGTTTGGTCGGCACCCACGGTGCGCCATTCGCGCTCGTCCACAGCGAAGACATCACCGAGTAGGCCATCCACACGACCAGCAAAACCACCAGCATCGGAATCCAATAAGGCATCGGGTCTATTATAAGAGATTACTCATCCCCTGTTATTTCTTTCGCGAAGCCAGGTTGATACAATTTCAGGCAGGAGACTGTCTATGGAAAAATTCCCCCGCCCCCTCTGGTTCGTTGCCCTGATCCTGACCACCCTCGCCTGCGCCACCCTGACCGGGAGGCCCACCCCGCCCCCATCCACCGCCCCCCCGAGCGGACAGACCCCGCCCACCCACACTTCCAACGGCCTGATCGCCTACCTGGGCACAGATGGCAACCTCTACACAGTGGACGCCACCGGAGGCCCCCCCACCCCCATCACCGAAAACGCCCACCCCCAACAACCGGGCGGAACTTTTCAACTGTACCAACACCCCACCTGGTCCCCCGACGGACGCCACCTCGCCTTTGTCGCCCTCGAATTTTCCGGTGGCGAACAAACCGCCCGCCTGCTCGTCGCCGACCCCCTCACCGCCCAAACCACCGAAATCTTCACCGCCGAAGACGAAGCCCCCTTCTATTTATATTGGTCGCCCGACAACGAAACGGTCAGCTTTCTCACATCCGGCACCACGGCCTCCGAACTCTCCTTGCGGCTCGCTTTCCTAAACGGCGCCCCCTCCCGCGTGGCTGACACTGGGCAACCTTATTACTGGGTCTGGTCGCCCGACGGGGCTGAGATTTTTGCCCACAAAGGCGGCGCGCAAACCACCAACCCGGAGGCGCGCCTGTCCCATTTCTTCTCTGCCGATGGCAAAACCGAAACCTTCGATCTGGAACCCGGACGGTTTCAAGCCCCTGGCTGGTCGCCCGATGGGGCACACTTCCTCGCCGCGACCGGGGACGCGCTCGTGGTTTTTGATCGGGATGGAAACATCGCCGAAACGATTACCGATTATGCCGTCTCCATCTCCGCCACCTGGTCGCCGGACGGGAAAAGCCTCGCCTACTTGCCCACCACCGCGGCGGGAGGGGCTTTGTTGGCCCGCTCACCGTCCGCACCTCAACGGGGGACACCCACACCACGCCCGAGCAGTCCGTCTTCGCCTACTTTTGGGCACCCGACAGCCAAAAAATCGCCTATTTCACCTTCGATGCTTCGGATGAGGTAGATGCCACCCTCATCAGCACCCACCACCAACAAACCATCCGCCTCGCCCTTCACCTGATGGACACCCAAACCGGGGACAACCGTCGCCTGATCACCTTCCAACCCACCGACGGCCTGCTCGCGGTGTTACCCTACTTCGATCAATATCACCACTCCGCCACCATCTGGTCCCCCGACAGCACCCACCTGGTCTACACCGCCCTCGACAGGGCAGGCATCCCCGGCGTGTGGGTAATCCCAATCAGTGGCGGCACGCCCACCCAACTTGCAGAGGGGACCCAGGCCTTTTGGTCGTGGAAGTAATCTCCCAAAAAAAAGAGCGGGTGGGCCTGTACAGGCCCACCCGCTCTTTTTTTGAAGATTTGTTCTTATGCGCGACTAGCGGCATCCATCACGGCGACAGCGGCGACCTGCACGATGTCGTTTACCTCATGGCCGGGTTGCAGAACATGGATCGGGGCACCCATGCCGAGCAAAATCGGGCCAATGGATTTGGCGTTGCCCAAGCGGGCCACCAGTTTAGCAGAGATGTTGGCACTTTCGAGCGAGGGGAAGACCAACACATTGGCATCTTTCACCGCGCTGAAGGGGTACTGTTTTTCGATGATTTCCGCAACGACCGCGGTATCCGCTTGCATTTCGCCATCTACGGCGAAGTCCGGGCATTTGGCTTTGGTCAGTTCAACCGCTTTCCGCACTTTGTTGGCGAGGGGGTGGGGGGCGGAGCCAAAGTTCGAGAAGGAGAGAAACGCCACGCGGGGGTTCAGTTCCAGTTTTTTCGCAAACTCCGCGGCGAGACAGGCGATCTCGGAGAGTTGTTCCGCAGTGGGGTCAATGTTCACAGTCGCGTCGGTGAACAAGTATGTTTTGTTATTCACGATCACGAGATAAACCCCTGCGGCAATCGTTTGCGCCGAGGAGGTATGGTGAATCTGCAGGGCCGGGCGAATCACTTCCGGGTACGAATGCACCAACCCAGACAGGAACGCATCGGCGTGTCCCATTTTGACCATCATCGGGCCGAGGATGTGCGGGTCGCTGATGAGTTTATGGGCGACATTGAGGGTGATGCCACGTCGGTTGCGGAGTTCGTAATAAGCCTGGATGTAGGCGTCCATTTCGGGGAAGTGATGGGGGTCCACGATCTCGATCTCGTCGGTGATGCCCAGTTCCAGCAGTTTCGCCTGGATTACGTCTTTGCGCCCGATGAGAACGGGGGTGGCGATCTTCTCGTCGATGATCTGGTGGGCGGCGCGGATGATCTTGGATTCTTCGCCTTCGCCGAAGACGACGCGCTTTTTCGCGCCGGTGGCTTGCGCTTTGTGGAGGATAAAGTATCGGACGCGTTCCCCTTGTCCGAGCCGGTAAGCCAACTGCTCGCGGTACTCTTCTATATTAATCTGTTTCCGCGCGACGCCGGTTTTCATCGCCATTTCGGCGACGGCAGGGGATTCCCACAGCAGGACGCGGGGATCGAGCGGTTTGGGGATGATGTAATCCACGCCGAACTTCATGCTATCCACGCCATAGGCCCGCAGAACGGAGTCTGGCACATCTTCTTTGGCGAGTTTGGCGAGGGCCTGGGAGGCGGCATATTTCATGTCGTCGTTGATGGCGCGGGCGCGGACATCGAGCGCGCCGCGGAAGATGAATGGGAAGCCCAACACGTTGTTGACCTGGTTGGGGTAGTCCGAACGCCCGGTGGCGACAATCGAATCGGGGCGGGCTTCCTTCGCGAGTTCGTAGCGGATTTCGGGATCAGGGTTCGCCATCGCGAAGATGATCGGGCTTTCCGCCATGCTTTTGACCATGTCCGGCGTCAGCACGTTGGCGATGGACAGGCCGTAGAACACGTCGGAGCCACGCACGGCATCGGTCAAGGATCGAGCGTCGGTGTCCACAGCAAAACTTTCTTTGTACTTGTTCATCCCGGCGGTGCGGCCTTTGTACACCACCCCTTTGGAGTCCACGAGCATGATGTTTTCGCGCTTCATCCCCCAGCGGATGGCGAGCTCGGCGCAGGAGATGGCCGCCGCGCCCGCGCCGGAGATGACCATGCGGATTTCGTCAAAGCGTTTGCCGTTCAGTTCCAACGCGTTCGCCAGCGCCGCGGCAGAGATGATCGCCGTGCCGTGCTGATCGTCGTGGAAGACGGGGATGTCCAGCATCCCTTTCAGCGTCTCTTCAATATAAAAACATTCGGGGGCTTTGATGTCTTCGAGGTTGATGCCGCCGAAGGTTGGGGAAATGGCCGCGACGACTTTGATGATTTCGTCGGGATCGTGGCTGTTCACTTCGATGTCGAACACATCCACATCGGCAAATTTTTTGAATAACACTCCTTTGCCTTCCATGACGGGTTTGCCCGCCAGCGCGCCCCGGTCGCCCAGGCCGAGAATGGCCGTGCCATTGGAGATGACGGCGACGAGGTTGCCTTTTGAGGTGTATTCGTAAGCGGCTTCGGGGTCTTTTTCGATTTCTAGCACCGGAACCGCGACCCCAGGGGTGTACGCCAGCCCGAGGTCCCGTTGGGTGTCCATTGGTTTGGTCGGAGTGACCGAAATTTTGCCCGGTTTGCCATTCAGACGATGGTATTCCAGGGCGTCTTCACGTAGGTTACTCATTTTTTTACTCCTAAAGAATTGGTCATAATAAGTTTTTAAATTGGGGCAATTATTGTACTCTCCAGCCTGGTGCCCTATGTCCTGATTTCACTGGGACAAGTTTCACTAAATCTCCTTGTTTCCAGGCTAATCGCGCACCTAAATACCGTTGTCCAGGGGAGTTCTTTCTCGTATTTCGTAAGGTACAAATGGTGCGTCCATTTCTGGCGGGAAAAGTGCCAAATTTTTGAAGGTGTGGAGAGCTATCGTAAATAAAATCCGCATCTCCTTTCTTGTGCGAGTTTATTTGTCGCGGAAGAAAGAAGATGCGGAAAAGGGGAGTTTCAATTTGAGGAACTTCGCTTATTCGGCAGAGGGTTGAATGCCTGGGATAGGAGGCTGGCGCAGGCTTTGTCCGAGTAACCACAGGGCGCCCAAGCCTAAAATTGTCAAGACAAAGTTGAACAGCCAGCCAATGTATGGCAGGGCGATCAAAATGACGATGATCAGCACGCCCAACAAGAGAGGCCAGATCACTTTTTCCGCCGCCGCGGGGCTGAGTTTCGTCAGAATCCATTTGCCGAGAGCATAGCCGACAACTAATTTTGTCACGTACACCAGTGCCAACACAAACAGTACGAACCCGGCCACAATGGCCCCCATCGCCAGCCAGACAATCGCACTACCCAACCCATCTAACCGGATGAAGGCAAAAAACAACCCGAACAGGATCGCACCCACCAACAGGATCATTGCCGCAAGCGGGAAACCGAAGTACACGACGGTTCCCCATCCCAGGCTGGGCAGGGGTTTGGTTTCCAGTTGAGCGCTCAACCGGGTAAACCAGGAAGGGATCAGCCATGCCACGAGCAAACTCAACAGAATCAGGGTGACAAGCCGTTGGACGTTGCTCCACAGGCGATCCACAATGGGATTGCGTTGCTCGGCAAGACTATCGGTCTCTGTAACGGGCGGGAACTCATGTTGAACCCCGCCGGGCACTTCAATATTCAGTTCAAATTCACGCGAACTGGTGTATTCCACACTGCCGCCAACTTCCGCTTCCGGGCCAAAGCTCAACCCGCCCGTCACAACAGGGATGGAGGGCATATCTGGGGTTCCGGTGAAGGGATTGTAGGGCATAGCCTCCTCGGGGGTGCCTACGTCCGCTTTTACATCGCCGCCAACTGCGCCATGAATGGACAGGCCATTTGCGCCCGCCATCACATCCTGGACCACCTCCCCTCCCAAAAGCGCCTGATACCCGCCAAATAGCACCCCGCCCCCAACCGTACTGCCAGCCATCGTTTCCAGGCTATACGCGCCCGAAACGACATCATCCCCAATCGAGGCGTCTTTGCCTACGATCAGCACGGCGGCCCCCACGCGCACATCGTCCCCCACCGCGCCGTTGATGGTGACACTTTGGGCAAACGCGATCAGGTCGCCTTCAATGGTGCCATTGATAACAACGGTTTGTGCGCCAACGACCAGATCACCTTGAATCGTGCCGTTGACGGTAAACGAAGACGCCCCGCCATACACATCATCTTCAATGACTTCGTCTTCGCCGATCACAATGGTGTCCCCGGCGCGTTCTTCAAAGGCGAACGCGGCAGGCACCAAAACAAAAAGTAAAACCAGCACACAACTCAAAACGGCTATGCGCTTCCAAATATTGGATTTCATTACTGAGCCTCCTCAAAAAAACTGTGGGGTCTCTCATCTTCGGTCCTTGCAGACCTTTAATGATTTGAGAACCAAAAAATAATAGGGGTAAAGCTCAAAAAAAGGGTGAAAGGGAGGATGTACCCCCCTCCCTTCATCCTTTTTTCGGAACTTCCTGGGTAAATACGACCAGGTAAATTATCCTAAAATCAACTTGTGAAAAAAGGGGCAAATGTCATCAAGCAAGTTGGACACTTCCCCTCTTTATCCATTACGCACCCACCCGCGAAAAGGTGCGCCTTTTTGGGCGCACCTTTTTGATTCTGGGTACTATATTTGGCTTCTACTCCCTCAATGTGCGGAAGGTCCAGGCATACGCGCCCCAGGCGAATACTGCGCCAAGGCCGAAGGTCAGGGCCATTTGCGGGGCGTCGCGGATCATCCACCATTTAACCCCTTCGTCGGAGCCAAAGGAAAAGATGAAGGGCGAGAGGGTGCAAAACAAGGCGAGGCCAAACAGGATCGAGCGCAAACGCAAGGTGTTTTTTATGCGTTGGAGGGTTTCTTTTTCCTGTCCGGGGGAGGAGGGGGCGGGGGGCAGGATGTCTAACGGGGGTTGGGCACGGACCAATTCGGCAAAGGCCGGGTCTTGTTGGAAAAATGTTTCGACCAGGGCACGAGTATCTTCGCTCGCTTCCCCGGAAAGGTAAACGGGTAACAAATCGGTAATGACATCACGGGTAATGTTCATGGGAGAGTTCCTTCATCGCGTTTCACAAATGCCGCCATCTTCAACCGCGCCCGGTGAACTTTCACTTTTGCGGCGGCGAGGGAGATACCGAGAGCGGTGGCGATGTCTTCGTAGGGGAATTCGTCGCGCGCACGCATCAAAAGGGCCGCACGCTCCGGCTCAGACAGGGTTTGCAAGCCCGCGAGGACGGTGCGGTATTCGTCGTTTTGGGCGGCGAGATGTTCAGGCCCGGGGTGCGCGTCCGGGAGCATCTCGTCCAGGGGAGTCTGGCGTTTGGTCTTGTGCCAGGCTTGCAGGTAGAGATTGCGTATGATGGTGAATAAGTAGGCTTTCACCGTCTCTGTGCGGATGGGGTTGGGCGAGACCAGGGCGCGGACAAAGGTTTCGCTGGTCAGGTCCTCGGCCCAGGCAGGGTCGCCGCACAGCCCAAGGGCAAAGCGGTATACGTCTGGGGCATATTGCTGGTAAATTTCGCTCAACGTAGTCATCGGCTTACCTTTATCATATCCGTTCGAGCCAAAAAAGTTACAGAACTCCTGTATAATTCTTGCCATGTCCGAAATCCCCCTTGAAATCCAGGTTGGCGAATTGCTCCGCGCCCACCACGTTACCCTCGTCACAGCCGAATCCTGCACCGGCGGCTTAATAGGTCATTTGTTAACGAATATCCCTGGCTCGTCCGAATATTACCTGGGCGGGGTGGTGGCTTATGCGTATGAGGCAAAAGTGGCCCTGTTGGGGGTGAGTTGGGCGACGCTTCACCAGTTTGGGGCGGTGAGTGAAGAGGTGGCCCTGGAGATGGCGCGGGGGGCACGGGCGGCATTGCACGGGGATATTGCCGTTTCTGTGACGGGGATCGCTGGGCCGGGTGGGGGCCTGCCCAACAAACCAGTAGGGCTGACGTGGATCGGGATCAGCACCCCCGCGGGGGCGTGGGCACAACGTTTTCTCTGGCAGGGGGATCGGGAGGGGAATAAACTTTCTTCGGCCCGGGCGGCGTTGGAGATGGTTCTTTCCCATTTAAAAACGAAGGTCCTCTGAACGAGGGCGTTTTCACGATATGTTTTCCAAATACAAATTGTATTGAATCTGGAGTCCCCCATGAAAAAACTTTACGCTCTTTTGCCCTTCCTATTGCTTGGCGTGGTCACGGTTTCAACGCTGGCGTTTAACGGGCCAACCTCTCTCACTGATTCGTATGCCCCGGTCGTGTTAACCGGGAGCCAAATGACCGCGTTGCTAGGCGCCCCAACTGATGACGTTTTTGTCTATGCCTTTACGAGCGGGACCCCCACGCAAATCCCCTTTCAGGTAGATGAACAAAATGCCGACGGGATGTTTGTGCCCAATGGGGATGGCCTGTTGGGAGAAACGGATGAACTGGTTTTTATGGCCGCCGATGCCGGGGAATACGAACCTGATCCCCTCCTTCCCACCCCCGGCGGGGACATTTACCCGGACTTTGTCGTCACCCTATCCGATCCGCTGTCCAGCGAGCAAGCGTGGGCGTACATTTACACTTCCCCCGACCTGACGCCCACCTTTGCGGAGGACTACGTGAGCTACGACGCGGGGAATGACCGGGTCACCAGTCCGGGGTTGTATAGCGCAGGGTTTAATGCGACGAATAGTTTTCGCGATTACCTGGCGCTTGGCGGGGGGGCGGATATTTTGGACAGGGATAAGATTCGGTTGGATGGTTATGTGCTTTTGCCTCAATTGGCCTTTCATTTGACCGAAAATGATGTCAGCAAAGATGGCGTTCATGCCATTGATGGGGCCGTGCGGGTAACGCGCGTGGCCTCAAGCACGATTGTTTTGAGTGGTCAGACCATCACCGGCACAGGAACCACTTATTTTTACGGACCGCTGATCGTGCAATCCATTTCCCTGACCACGCCGCCTGCGCCCGTGGTGGTGGAATATCTGCGAAATTCGATCGATTTTAACGCCGGGGCAAGCGGGATGACCTACTACGATCCGAACAACGCCGCCGGAAAGACCATTGACGGCACCCCCGACTCGCTGACCATCTCCCCTGCGGCAGAGTGGCAACAGGTTAGCGGGGCAGATGGGACGATGATCACGATGGTGGATTTGCCCGATACACTGGCCGGGATGAGTACGTATTACAAGGATAACAACGTAGTTGACCCAGACGATACTGGGGATCAGGTGTCGTATGGGGATAACGGTTTTCAGGTCGATGATCCGCCCCAAAACGAGTCGTTTGATTTGTCGATCCAAACGGTCTTTTTGAGTGGGAATCAGCCGAACGTGGGGGCAACCTATTACAATCAATATCTCACCCCCCTGGATTTGCAAGTTGTGGAATTTGGGGAACCGACCCCCGTTCCAACGGCTTCCCCCACCGCGACTGCAACTGCGACCGCGCCCCCGCCCCCCACGGGTACGCCTACGAGCACACCGCCTCCGCCGGCTTTAGTACCCCAGGCTTACCTGCCCTTGATTACGTATGGCAACCAATCTACACTCGCACCTTAAAAAAAACTGAGGATTTGCGACTATTGCGCTAATATATAGACATAAACATATATAATTCTCTTTTTTTCGCAATAGAGCTATGTCATTTTTTACTTCTCCTACTTTCTTTTCTACGTTATCTGGTTTTATCCGGCGAAGTTTATGGGTGATCCTTCTGGGTTTAACGCTTTCTTTGCGTTCCAATGGATATGCCCAAGCCCCGGAACCTGCCGCCCCCCTCGAGGAAGCCCCCACCGCAACAACCACTGTGGATGATTGGTTTTGGCAAAACCCCTTCCCCCAAGGGAACATCCTGCGCGCGGTGAGTTGCGCCTCCGACACTTTCTGCAAAGCCGTCGGCGAAACTGGAACCATCCTTTCTTGGGATGGCACCAGTTGGCAAACCGACCCCTCCGAGACAACCTTTCATCTCTTTGGCGTTTTCTGCGAATCGGAAAGCCTTTGTAAGGCCGTTGGGCAAAACGGCACGATCCTTTCCTGGAATGGGGCGTTTTGGAGTTCGGAAAATTCCGGGAGCACAGAAACGCTTAATGGCGTATCGTGTCCGACGTCCAGTATCTGTAAAGCCGTGGGCACGACGGGCACCATTCTCTCTTGGAATGGGGCAACCTGGTCGACTGACACTTCGGGAACCACAAACACGTTACACGGGATTTCCTGTGCGGGGAGCACACGGTGTAAGGCCGTGGGCGATGGCGGCATCATCCGCTCCTGGAACGGTAGTTCCTGGACAGGCAACACATCCGGGACGACGAATACCCTCTATCGGGTTTCGTGCCCCTCCACGGCTTATTGCAAAGCCGCCGGAGATGGTGGGGTTGTGCGGACCTGGACGACTGGGTTAATTTGGAACGGGGACGGAACCATCACCTCGAATACTTTTTATGGCCTTTCCTGTTCAAGTACCAGCCAGTGTAAAGCGGTAGGCGTTTCCGGCATGATCTTTTCTTGGGATGGCGCGGCCTGGACCAGTGACACGTCCAACACCAGTCAAATCCTTTATGGGGTTTCTTGCTCGTCCGCCACCCAGTGTAAAACGGTGGGGGATTTTGGCACCATTCAAGCCTGGAATGGCTCGGCCTGGACGGCGGATGCGACAGGGGTGCAAGCAGTGATTAACGGGTTATCTTGCCCGACCGGTACACTGTGTAAGGCGGTGGGCGCGAATGGGTTGATTCTTTCCTGGGCGGGGACCACCTGGGGGACGGAAACGTCTGGCACCACCGCTACCCTGATCGGCGTGTCTTGCCCGTCTGGGACATTGTGCAAAACGGTTGGACAGGGAGGGGTCATCCGCTCTTGGAATGGCACCAGTTGGAGTAGTAATTCGTCGGGGGTAACCACTTCCCTGCGCGGGGTTTCGTGCCCTACGACAACGTTGTGCAAGGCGGTCGGCAACGGGGGCGTCATCCGTTCCTGGAACGGCACCAGTTGGAGCGGGAATACGTCTGGAACCACGGTCACGCTTTATGGTGTTTCCTGCCCTACAACCACCCTGTGTAAGGCGGTTGGACAAAATGGAACCATCCGCTCTTGGAATGGGACGACCTGGAGTGGGGACACCTCTGGAACGACAAGTACCCTTTATGGCATTTCCTGCCCTACGGCGACTTTTTGTAAAGCCGTTGGCGTGAGTGGCACGCTTTTGTCGTGGGATGGGTCCCTGTGGACGACGGATACTTCCAGCACTTCGCAAAACATCAACGGCGTGAGTTGTGCGTCGGATGTGCAATGTAAGGCGGTGGGGGCGGGGGGCACACTTTTGAACTGGAATTCCGGGACGACGTGGGATGTAGAAACTTCGGGCACCTCACAAATTTTGAATGGGGTCTCCTGTCTTACGGCGGCTTCATGCAAGGCAGTGGGCAATGGTGGGGCGATTTTAGGCATGGTGCGGCAAACGTTAATCGATGTGAGCGCCGGGTTTGCGATCAATATTTCGAGCGACTCTGGGTGTCTGACCACGCTGAGCGCGACAGAATTTAATACCGATCACCCCAACGCAACGGCCCCGCTTCAAACCGGACGCTATTGGGCCATCGATTCAGGTTCGTGTACCAGTGGGTTCATTGGCTCGCTGACTTTGCCTGTGCTTTTTACCCCGGATACTGAAGATTCGCTTTGCCGCTATAGCGGGACAGGCATCATCTGGAGTTGTGAGGCCAATCGCTTTACTGCGACGACGATCACCCGCGATGGGGTGAATGGATTTTCGGATTGGACGGGGGGGAACAACGCCGGGCCAACGGCGGTGGTGTTGGAACACTTCGCTGGGCGGGCGGAAAACCTGGGCGGATGGGGTGGGGTTTTGCTCGTCAGCGTTTTGTTGATCGGGGGAGGGTGGGTTTTTCGCAAGCGGACGAAAGCCTGAGACTTGAATACGCCTTTAGACGAGAGGAGGAATGTTTTTGATTCGCATTTTTGTGGTGGATGATCATCCAATCACCTGTGATGGCCTGGCCGAATGGTTGCCGATGAAGGCTGACGACATCCTCACGGTCGGCACTGCTTATACGGGGCTAGAGGCCTTGGACCAAATTGAACAATTATTGCCCGAGGTAGTTTGATTGGATTGGGCGTTGCCTGATATAAAAGGCCATGTCGTTATAGAAGAGATCAAACAACAAAAGTGGCCAGTCAAAGTATTGGTGTTTAGCGGGTATGATGACCTCAAGATCATCCAGGCGACGTTAAGTGCGGGCGCGGCAGGTTTTATTTTACAGGCCGAAAAACGAGAAGTAATTGTGGAGGCTATTCGCGCGGTCGCGCGAGGAGACAAGTGGGTTAGCCCATCCATCTATCCTCGGCTAACCCAACAAACCACACAAGAAGAAGATGATGATGATAATGATGATGAACTCACAGGGCGAGAGAGCGAGGTTTTACAGAAACTGGCGCAGGGCTTGACGAGCAAACAAATCGCCATCCAATTACAAATCGGTCCACGCACGGTCGAAACGCATACAGCAAACGTTTACAGGAAGTTGGGGGCGCAGAACAAAGGGGACGCGGTGCGAATCGCGGGGGAAAAGGGATGGCTGAAGCAGAATAATGGGTAGGCTTCGGTAAAAATACGGAGGGCCATCTCCGTATTTTTACGGATGGAAAAAGAGAGGGTTGGGAGCTAAACTTCCCCCGCTAATTGATTAGCAATCCAACCATATCTCACTTTTCTTTTCGGAGGTCAAACATGCTCAATGTACTCACTCATGTTACGCAAGGTGCGACGCACTTCAGGCAATTTTAGGGAAAAAGGCGAAATCTTAATCCCGGCTTTTCTCTTGGGTCAAGTGCGTCGCACC
>JABWBV010000523.1 GCA_013359445.1 Anaerolineales bacterium
CTCCGCCCGATCAACCAAATCCCGCAAATGGCCGAAATGAGCGTCGGGATGTTGCACCGTGCGTTGGATATTTTCATCCACGAAGATGTTCAGGGTGCCCGCGACCTGCCCAAAGAAGACAATGTTATTGATGATCTGTATAACGAAATTCACCGCGGCCTGTTGGATTTCATGATTAAAGACCCTTCCAGCGTAGACCGCGCCAACAGCCTCATGTGGGCCGCCCACAACCTCGAACGCATGGCCGACCGCGTCACCAACATTTGCGAGCGCACCATCTTCGTCGCCACCGGAAAGATGGTGGAGTTTGATAAGACAGACGACGAAATGAGATAGCCCCGAAAAAAAGGAGCGTCGTCAAAGCCTTGACGACGCTCCTTTTTTTCGGAGAGTTAACCAAACTTCCTCCACGCCCAATACATCGTCCCTGTCAACGCGCCAAATAGCGCCCCGCTCAACGCCCCCCCCGCCGACGGATCAGCAATCGCCCCCCCGAAAATCCTCCCAAAATAACTCCCGGCCCACGCCCCCAATGCCGCCCAAACAACCGCCCAAAACACCGGACGGCCCACCACCCCCGCCATAAAACCGACCACCCCACCCAGTAACCCCGCGGCCGCCCACAACAACATGGCAAACCCGGCCTGCCATACCAAAAATGCCCCGGTCAACGCCCCGGCAAGCCCCAGTGTCACCGCCCAACTGCACCGTTTCTCAATCGCCTCGCTAAACATCGCCCCACTCACCAACCCCCCAACAAGGCCCATCACCTGACCCACCCCCGGCCCCGACCCATACCCCCCAAAAAACGCCCCCGCGGCCATCCCCAACACCCCAAACGCCGCCACCTTTCCTGGCAAACCGTTCATCATTTGGACAAAAAGCCGCGCGAGATTACCGCGTACCGTACCTGGCCCAACCACTGGCGAAGGGCTTGATCCCGCGCGGGGAACCGTTGGCGCGGAACCCGCCGGGGTCGCGTTAGCGAGCGCGGCGCGGGCCTCCGCGCGTTCCGCGGCCAGATGTTCGGCAACCAGATTCGCCAGCAGTTCTTCGGGGGAAATCGTCGGGGGCGCAGGTTTCGCGCGGGGAGGGACATATTCTTCGGGATAATCCAGCGCACAATATGGGCACCGGCCCGTATGGGTACTGAAATAATGCCCGCGCCCGCAAGGCCGAATTGCTTTCTCCGCCTGGGCAATAACTTTTTCCCATTCCTCGGCACGGGGGCGCGCGGCAGGGGTGTCATGACCGAGAATAAAACAACGTTGGAACAAGTCCACAATCGCCGGGTGCAGGAAAACCAGATCGGGTGCGTTATCCGGCGGGGAAACGGGCAACTGCTTGCTAACGGACCCATCCCGATAGGGATACCACCCCGCGCGGATGCGTTCCTCCAGCGGGGGCACGTCGCCCGGACGGTTCCACTTGGCCCGGAAGGGGTGGTTGCCATCCATCAGCAGTTGGAAAATCAACACGGCGAGAGCAAACCGGTCGTGTTCGGGGAGGCGATAAACGTCTTTTAGCGATTGGGCCTGGAGTTCTGGGGGGAGGTATTCAAATTTCCCGACCGGGCAGGGGTAGATGATCGGCGGTTTGCCCCGCGGGGTGGCGCGCACCTGAAAGGAGTCGGTGTCAATCATCGTCACCAGGGTGGTGGGGGTGACCATGATGTTGCTTTCGTTCAAATCGCCGACGACGTAATCCCGCGCGTGGAGTGCCCCCAGCGCGGCGGCGAGGTTCCGCGCGGTGCGGTGCAAATAGCGGATGTCGAACTCCGTCAGGGTGCGGGCGCGCAGACGGGGGTTGAAGACGTTCAAAAGCGCGACAGCGTTTTTCACGAACGGCATCAAATAACCGGCAAAGGTTTGATTGGGTTGGTAAAGCAGGGTCGTCGGCCAGGCGATGGAGGCGTGTTGGAGGGACGCGGCGGGGTCATCCGGTGGGTTGGCGACCATCCAGGTGAGCTTTTTTTCGTCTTCGGGGCGGGGTTGGGTGTAGATTTTGGCGAGGTGGGTGGAACTGCCCGCGACGCGATAGACGGTGGCCTGGCCCCCTTTGCCAATGACCCGGCTGAGTTGATAGCGGTTGCCGCGGGAGTCGTGGAGGAGCATTTTCAGTATTTAGTGGTCAGTAATCTGTAGTCAGTGGGCAGTCGTCAGCGGTCAGTGGTCAATGGGGAACAGGTTTTGAGTACTGGTTACTGAATACTGATCACTGTCCGTCGACTCGCGCCGCTAAAACCAGAGTCTTGTCATCATCCGTCCGGGCGTTGACACGCGGGGAGGCGAGGAAGGCGTGGAGTTGGTCGCGGGCCTCTTTGGGGTCGGGGTGGTTGGCGGCGAAGTTGAGGAGGGGGTTGAAGAAGGGGGCGTGGGGGCGATGATCGACCACGTCGAGGGCGAGGCGCAGGAGGCCATCGGTCATTACGGCGAGGGCGGTGAGGGTTTCGATGGTTTCGTGTTGGCGATAGATGCGCCCGTCGAAGTTGGTGAGGGCATCGTCGGCGATCAGGAAGTGGGTTTCGTTGGCGTATTCCCCGCGTTGAGGGGGGGCGACCGTGATCAGTTCCCCCGATAGGGTTTGGGCGACGACGACACCATCCCCAATCTGCCCGGTGACAAGCCATTCGTCGGTGGCGATGACGAGGGTGAGGGTGCAGGCAAACGACCGGGCGGGGAGGCCTTCGGCGTCGGCGAGGGCGAAGACGGCGGCGCGGGCTTGTTTGAAGGCTTCGGTGAGCAGGCGTTCCCACCCTGAAGCATCGTCGGGGATGAGGGCGGTGAGTGCCCCTTCGAGGAAGGCGATGGACACTTCCACCGCGCCGGTGGCCCCCGCTTGGGAGCGTTCGGCTGTTCCCGCGCCGTCGGCGGTGGCGATGAGGAGCGCGCCGTTTTCCATTAACGTCCAGCGGTGCGCGTCCTGGCAGGGGGTGTTATTGCGCGCGTGGGAGGTGCCGATGACGGAGGCGGAGAGGAGATTCCACATGGGGGGCGGTGATCAGTATTCAGTGGGCAGTGGGCAGTGGGCAGTGGGCAGTGAGCAGAGATTAAACTGAATACTGCTGACTACTTACTGATCACTGCCCACTGGTTACTACTTACTCGTTTCAATCTCCGCCCAACCCACTGGGGGCAACGGAACTTGTTCGCCCAATTTTGAGTGGGCGACGGCGGAGAGGCTTTTGGAGAGCCATTGGAAGAGTTCGCTGAAGGCGAGGCCTTTGAGTTTGAGGGGCGGGCGGTTGGGGGGGCAAAACTGGGAAAGGGCTTTGAGATCGGCCCCTTCGACGCCGATGCCGAAGAAGAGGAGGCCCTTACGGCTTTCTTCCAGGCGGGCTTGTTCGGCGGCAGATTGCCAGACATCGGTGGGTTTGCCATCGGTGATGAGGAAAATCCAGGGGCGGAAGTAGTCGGCGGCGTTTTGTTTGTAGATTTCTTTGCGCTGGCGGAGCAGGTCGAGGGCGCGGCGGGTGGCTTCCCCCATTAGCGTGCCGCCCCGGGCGTGCAAGGTGGGGGGCACAAACCGATCTACGGTGATGAAGGCGCGGGAGGCGTCAAGGACGTCCAGGTTGCCATTGCCCGCCACATCGACCGCGCGGACTTCTCCCCCAAAGGTGACAACGGCGACTTCGACGCGCAGGGAGGCGAGGGGGTCGGCTTTGAGTTCGCGGGCAAAGGTGTGTAAGGCTCCGTTGAGTTGTTCGATGGGGGCGCCGTTCATGGAACCAGAGGTGTCGAGGAGGAGGACAACCGGGCAACGCGGTTCGGGGTTGTCGGCAAATTCAGTTTGGTCGAGGAGGGAAGGGGAGGACATGGGGAGGACTCCGGGGGGGGGGAGTAACGAGTAATGAGTGATAAGTGATGAGTGATGAGTGATAAGTGATAAGTGAAGCATACTCATTACTTATCACTCATCACTTCATCACGTTCAAGTATAACCGAACTTTTGTGCGAGGGTTGGCGGGGGAGGGGAGGAATTCGTGACACATCCGACAATTTCAAGAATCAAAAAGGCCGCACTTCTGCGGCCTTTTGAATCACGATTCTCATTAAGAACTGATGTGGGCAAGATATGTTTCTGGTGTAAAGACTTGCAGAGATGTCTTTCCTCGAAAATGGCGGGCGTTCCAGGTGACAAAGGTTTGAATTTCCGGGGTGCGTTCTATCAAGTTGACTACCAACGAATCCAAGAAAGGCATTCGATAAGCCTTCATTCTTGTAAGAGGCCTCTCAAAAATTTCATCACGAAATTGTGAGGTATTCATCCCATCAATGTCGTCAGGCCAGATAATTCTCAAAGCGTAAGCGCCAACTAGCCAGGAACGCCAATTGTTTAGGGCTTCTCCCGACAGGTTGAAGGAAAGTTGCCCCAGAAGTTCCATCAAATTGTAAATGGTAATTGCGGGTTGCAGTGAAAGCACCTTCTCTAAAAATTGAGTGTTTATCGCCTGACGCGGATCAGCGTGAAACGTGAAAGCAAGAACAAGCACATCGGTATCTATGGCGACCATGAACGCCCTCGTAAGGATGACATCATCTCATCAAGCGTTCCGGTGACTTTGCCTTTTAATTCTTCTCGTATCTCGTCAGCAAGTTGACGTCCTCTTAACATCGCTTCTGGAGAAGAATCGGGCATTTCCACGTATACAGGAGATACTTTGTCCAATTCGTTTTTTAAAGCCACTTGTTCTGACGGAGAAAGTGCTTTCGCAGCCTCTACAACTTCGCGAAACGTTAATTTCAACTTCTTCTTCGGTGTAACCGTTCTCATCGCAAAATCCTTTTCTCAGCGCTACGGCCCCGGCGTCGCGCTCACCGTCCCTGACCAGACAAACCCGCGGCGATCACTCAAGGCTCCGGCTTCTTCATATTCGGGCAAACCTTCTTCATTCGTCCCAATTTGCCGGACAGTACCGACCTGCCAATAATACAAAGTTGGGCCACTGGCATCGTTCAGAAAATCGAGCAGGACAATCAACTTGGTATCTGTGACATATTCGACCAAGCGGCGTTCTTCTCCGCCTGTGGCATCCACAATGATGACCATGTAGGCCTCGTTGTCGCGTAAGGCACCGACGGAGGCCCATTGCAGGGTAATGCTATCCGTGGACAGGGAGAACGTCGCACCGTCGGCGGGCAAGAGCAGGCTGGGGCCAGGGTATGGCGGGGCCGGGGTGGGGGTGGAGGTCGGG
>JABWBV010000524.1 GCA_013359445.1 Anaerolineales bacterium
CTAACATCTCAAAATTCCAACCGCTCCAATTCATCCAATCCCCTTCGCCAAACCTCATCCTCCGCCAAATACACCCCGCCCGATTCCCGCATCATCTTCACCCCATCCCCTTCGATGGGTTCCAACGCGTAAATCGTGGAATGGTTTTTATGATGCTCTTTTTGACGCTCCACATACGCCACATAATTTGGCAGACGTTTGTAATCGAACGAAAACGCCGCGTATTCGTCCTGCCAAAAGAATGGCGCGGCGGGATGCCCGGATTGGTTAAATTTGGCGGAGGTCACGCCCTTTATTTGCCCTACAAACGTCGCGACGCTGATTTTCGGCGGGATGGAAGCCACGAGATGTCCATGATCCACCCAGCCGTTCAGCGCAAAAACCGTCGCGCCTAGCCCAATCGCTTTGGCACGAATATAGTTGTAAATGATGGGTTCAACTTCAGGGGTCAGGAGAGGTTCGCGGTTTTTGGTGGCCCAAACGAGGTGATAGAAGAGTTGCCAGTAGGGCATGTCGATCTCCTTGCGGGAGTGAAATCCCAGCGATGCAAAAAATATCTCGAAAGCAAATAAAGCCGGATTGATCCGGCGTCGTTTTGTAGCCCGGCCATTGATCGCCGGGCGGGGACGGAACGGGAAGGACGCGGGTGGAAAATCAGGACGCCATCCCATCCGTGCCCGCCGGGGGATGAAGTCCCCCGTCTACACAACGACGCCCGTTCAAACGGGCTGAGCCGGATTGATCCGGCGTCGTTTGGTAGCCCGGCCATTGATGGCCGGGCGGGGACGGTGGGGGAGGGAGACGGGATAAATATGGGGAGGCCATTTTCTGTCGTGTCCGCCGGGGGATGAAGTCCCCCGCCTACCATACGACGCCCGTTCAAACGGGCTAAGCCGGATGAATCCGGCGTCGTTTGGTAGCCCGGCGATTGATCGCCGGGCGGGGACGGAACGGGAAGGACGCGGGTAGAAAATCAGGACGCCCTTTCATCCAAAGCGACACAAAACCCAACTTTGCTTTTCTTTAACCAATGATATACTCAGCCCATCCCCCCGCATGGGAATGACGATGGGCAGAACGACACCTCAAATACTTTTTCTAATATTCATCCTCTGGACCCTGTCGGCGTGTGCGGAAAAACCCACCCCGACCGTGTTGCCATCCCCGGTGCCGACGGCGACCAAAACACCCACGCACACTTCCACCCCAACCCTTACGGCGACTCTCACCCCATCGCCCACACATACCCCAACCAAAACGCTTACACCTACGCCAACTGCGACCATTACCCCAACGCCCACGGAAATTATCGGTGCGGGGATTGATTTTCTCGAAATCACCTGCCCCACCCCCAAATCCCTCATGCTCCACTCCGCTTACGGCCCGGGGCGGATGCAACAGCTTGCGGATGAGATCATCGCGCGGGGGTGGGAAACGGTCACGTACCGGGATATTTTGAACGATTTACGTGCGGGAAACTGTCCGTCTGAAAATGCCGTGATCGTCTCGATTGATGATTTAGGAACCAACTGGCTCCGCCCGGATTTTGTCACCATGATCCGCATGTTTACGGATCGGGGATTAAAAGTGGTCGTAGGTGTCGTCGTCAAAGAACCACAAGCATCATTTATTTGGGATTACATGAAACAACTGGAAGAAATGGGGAGCGAAGTTGCCAGCCACACGGTCAACCACTACCAGCTTTCGGCGTTGACCGATGCCGCCCTGGACGAAGAAATCTCCGGCTCGTACACGATCATTTGCGAACATTTAGGGCGTTGCCCGGTTTCCATCATTCTCCCCTTCGGCGATGGACTGGATGACCCGCGCGTGGTCACTTTTTCGGACGATTACGCGTTCGTCGTCAGCATCACGGGCGGGCGCACGTTTACCGGAGTCCCTCCCTGGGTGCTAGGCCGCATTCCGCCGAACAACGATGATCAAACCATCACCGCCAACCTGCTCGAAAAATTCTACGACCTCAATTCCCCGTCGTTGAACCCAGAATGAACTGCGTCCCGTCCCACTCGTAAATCTCCACCAACTGGCTAAACCGCAAATAATCCTGGCTGAACCCATCCGGCTGATCGGGGGACAAAAATTCCGGCCACAACGCCGCCACAAGAATTTCCAATTGCCCGTCATCATCATAATCCCGAATCGTCACGCCAAACAAATCTGTCCGGCGCACGCACCCGACGAAATTCCCCACCTGCGCCGCGGTATCCCCATCCCAGGTATACACCATCAACCGTTGGTGAAAACACCCCTTTTCAGCAAATAAATCTTCCCAAAGATAAGATTGGTCGCCGGACACTGTCCAAACCAGCAGTTCTTCTTCCCGATCTCCGGTGATGTCTTCCCACACAATCTTCGTAAAATCATTTTTGCATCCGAAGGGATTGCTAATGGGTTGACCGTCCAGATACAACTGGCAACGATCATTGCGATAGGTGGCCGAAGTTTGATCCAGTTCCAGGCGAATATGGGCGCGAACCTGACGGGGACCGAACGCCTCCAGTTGCACATCTCCGTCCACCAGCTTTGGCATTTCCAGCACCTCATCTTCCAGAAATTCAAATTCCGTCCCGTTCCAAATATACCGGCGACTCAAATCCACATCAATGAACTCACTCGTGGACGTATCCCACCCTAACGCCGATGGTGTGTATTCTTCCTTTAGCACTGGCTCCACCCCGATGTACGACCAGTACACCGACAAACCAAAATACAAACGTTCCAAAATAATCTGCCCCTGTTCGTCCCCATAAGCAAAATCGGACGAGTTGTAATAAAACATCCCGGTTGAAGTCGGCGCGTCCCCGTAGGAGGCGATCCAATCGTTCCAAATGACGCGGCACGTATCCTGCTCGCATTTAGTAATCTGCCTGCGCCAGTTGAAGACCGTGTAAGTTTCCCCCGCCTCCGAATACCAGCTATCGTTAACGATTTCGGTAATGTGATCGGCAGTGTAATCCTTCAAATACACATACCGCCCATCTGCGTTATTCACCCCCTCACGCCATTCCCCGGTTTGGGCGGGGGGTGCGAACCGATCACCTTGCCAGAGAAAGACAAACAGCGGGGCCTGATCGGAAATCGCGACCGCGTCCGTGACCGCATCACCGTTCACATCTGCGAATAGCATGTTCACGATTTCGTCGAACCCGGAAAACCCGTTTGAGAGCAGATAAGCTTGAACTTCTTCCGGCGAGGGGTTGGGATTGGTAATGTCCGGGAGGGGAGTGGGTGTGGGGGTTTCCGTGGGGGGGAGGGGGGTTCCCGTCGGGACCAGGGTTGAGGTGGAAGATGGCTCGGGGGGCAAAGTCGCCGCCGAAGTAGGTGAGAGGGTTTCCGTCGCGGGGGCAGAGGTGATTTGCGCGGTCGGACTCTCGGTAGGAGTAGTGCACGCCGCGAGGAGTGTAATAAACAGAATGGATAGATAGACAAGTAAAAGACGAATTTTCATTTGAAATACCAAAACCCGAATGGACGCTTTCTCAAATTATACCCGGCACAATAACTTTGAACGATTTGTCCTTCTGTGGAGTAAATGAACTGTAACTTCACCCTTTCATCATCCATAACCTCATGAAACCTACTCGCTCCCTTTCTCCGCTTCTCCTTTTCACCCTCCTTCTGCTCCCCTTCCTCCTCACCGCCTGCAAACAAGACCCCAACGAAGAATTTCTCCAGGGTATTTGGGAATTTGCCAATGAAGCGGGCGATGAGCGCTCCGGCAGAGTCCATCTTTTCTATCGCTGGCAGTTCAGCGACGGGACTTTTTATGTCGAACAAGAAATCGTGATGAGCAAGCCCTCGGTGTCCGAAGGGCGTTACCGGATTCTCGAATCAAGTGATAACTTAATTGTGCTGGAGCTTTTTGCCGTGGAAGGCACTTTTATCCCTTCCGATCCGTATGAACTGCGAATTGAAATTAATCGAGAGGACAACACTGCCCGGTTTCAGCGCACCCTCTTCAACCGTGTCTGGCCCTGATTCCCATGCATCTCCCCCGCGCTCCTTTTCTCCTTTTCACCTTTTCTCTCCTCCTCACCCTCACCGCCTGCCGCCCCGACCCGAACGACCAGTTCATCCAGGGCACCTGGCAACTCGCTGAGACGGACGCGGACAACCGATTTTTCGAGTGGCGCTTCGACAATGGGACGTTCATCCGCCAGCAAGAAATTGACAGCGTGACCACCCTTTACACTACGGGCCAATATCGAATTATCGAGAGTGAAGGGGACGCACTAACCCTTGAACTTTTCGACTACTCCGGCGACCGTATCGCCTACGAAAACACCCCCATCACCCTCCCCATCGAAATTGACCGGGATAACGACACCGCACGGATACAGAATACAGGGTTTGTGCGGATTTCGCCGTAGAGAGACACACAAAGTAAACAGGGATACAAGGAACCTGTCTACCTGTTTACTTGTTTACTTTTCTGCTTTTCCAAACTTCGCTTTCCGTTTCTCCCTTAGTCCCTCCACCCCCTTCATCATATCTTCCGAGAAAAAGCCCAGCATCTCCAGCGCCAACGAATGATCGAAGATCGGCCCGGCTTGCAAGAGCCACTGGTTCAGCGCCCGTTTGGTGAACCGGATCGCGTGCTGGGGGCCGGTCGCCAGGTTCGTCGCCACTTCCATCGCCTTCGCATGGAGTTGATCGTCCGGCACACACAGGCTGACGAGGCCAATACGCTCGGCCTCCTTCCCGTCTACAAACCCACTCGTCATCAGATAATATTTCGCCTTCGCCATCCCGACCAATAACGGCCAGATGATCGCCGCGTGATCCCCTGCCGCTACGCCCATCCGCACATGCCCGTCCGCGAGGCGCGCCGTCTCCGCCGCGATACTGATGTCCGCGAGGAGCGCCACGACCAACCCCGCCCCCACCGCCGGGCCGTTGATCGCCGAGATGATCGGGGTTTTGCAGTGAATGATGTTATAGACCAGTTCCCGCGCCTCATCCAAAATCCTCACGATTTCGTCGTAATTGCGGTACGCGTCCTCCACCAATTTCAAATCCCCCCCCGCCGAAAACGCCCGCCCCGCCCCGGTGATCACCGCCACGCGCACGTCCGGGTCCGCATCAAGCGTATGCCACAGGTTCACCAGTTCGGTATGCAGGCGCGCATCCGCCGCATTCAGCACCTCCGGGCGGTTGA
>JABWBV010000525.1 GCA_013359445.1 Anaerolineales bacterium
CTTCTATTGCCGGGTCGGTGGAGCCGTAGCCAACAAGGCCAACGCGCACCGGTTTGGGTTCGGAGCCGTTTTGGGAGAGGCCGTGCGCCAGATCGATGATCGCTTCGGGTAAATATTGGGGGGCGGTCGCAAATTTTTTCGCGAGCCGGTTCATGTTCCGCACCCAGTCGTCGGCGGCTTCGGTGTAGCGCGTGTATTCGTCGTGGCCGGTGCCCCGCGCGAACCAGGCGGCGTTCGGGTGGGTGTTCCCCGGGACGGTCCGGTAGGGGATGCCGTCGCCGTCGGAGTCCAGGTAACGGCCCCAGCGTTCGGTCAGGTTTTTGAGGTCTTCTTCCCAGTAGATTTTGCCCCGGTTGATGGGAGTTTCGGGGTAGTTGAAGGGGCGGGTCATCCAGGTGTTCATGCCCAAATCCAGGTCGCTGAGGACAAAGACGGGGGTCTGTATTTGTTCGGATACGTCGAACGCGCGCCAGCCGAACTCAAAACATTCGTTTACGGAGCCGGGGAGCAGGATGATCTGTTTTGTATCCCCGTGGCCGAGGAAATAAACTTGAATGAGGTCTCCCTGCGAGGTGCGGGTGGGCAGACCGGTGGATGGCCCCATGCGCTGAACATCCCACACGACGAGCGGGGTTTCGGAATAGTACGCCAACCCGGCGAACTCGGTCATCAGGCTGATGCCGGGGCCGGAGGTGCTGGTCATGGCACGCAGGCCCGACCAGCCCCCGCCGACAGTCATTCCAATGGCGGCAAGTTCATCTTCTGCCTGGATGACGGCGAAGGTGTTTTTGCCCGTTTCGGGGTCTTTGCGGAGTTGGGGCAGATATTCGGCGATTTTTTCGCCGACGCTGGTGGCGGGGGTGATGGGGTACCAGGCGAGGAGATGTACGCCGCCGAAGATGGACCCCAGCGCGCCGGCGGTGTTGCCGTCGGCCATGATGTAGCCTTCGGTGCCGTTCATGGGGGCGACGCGGAAGGCGTTTTGGGGGGCCAGGTTTTCGGTGGCCCAGGCAAAGGCGGCTTTGATGACGCCGTAGTTCAGGTCAATGGGTTTTTGTTTGCCTTTGAAGTGGAAATCCAACGCGGCGTAAATGGCGTCCATGTCAATTCCGATGACGTAGGCCAGCACGCCCACGTAGGCCATGTTGGCCACGTAGTCGCGGAGTTCGACGGAGGCGCCAGATTCGCGGGCGAATTTGTTGGCTGGGAAGGCGTAAACGAGGATGTCGCTTCGGTCTATGGCGAGGCGGATGTGGTCGCCATACATGAAGATGCCCCCCGGTTCGACGGCGGCGAGGTCTTTGGCGAATGAGTCGGGGTTCATGGCGATGACGATTTCCTGGGTGGCGCGGCGGGCCAGGAAGCCTTCACTGCTGAGGCGGATGGTGTACCAGGTGGGGAGGCCCTGGATGTTGGAGGGGAAGACGTTTTTCCCGGCGACGGGGATGCCCATTTTGAACAGGGCGCGCATGATGGTCAGGTTGGAAGTCTGGCTCCCGGAGCCGTTCTTCGTACCAACGGTGATGGCAAAATCATTGACGTTGGTTTCCTGGGCCATTGCCGGGGAGGGGTTTTCCTGAGCGGAAACGGTCATGTGAGGTTCTCCTTTAGAATAGTGAATGATCGTACCTACTCACCAAGAGTAGGAAGTTCCGAGAAAAAAGGATGGAAGGGGGGATGGACCTCCCCCCTTCCATCCTTTTTTCTCGAGTTTTACTTCTTTGAGCGTGAGTAATTGGTTTGTAAAGGAAGTTTGCTGAAGTTTGTTACGTGTGCAAATCTGGGAAAACTTTCTTTACGGCGTAGTAATTACGAATGATCAATTTTTGATGATGAATTAATGGGGTCGGTGACGTAAAAGCCCGGTGTGTTCGATGAAGGCTTGTTTGCTGGCTTCGAGGTTGCCTTGCACGATGGCTTCGACCATCCGTTGGTGGTAGCTCCATACTTCGCGCAGGTAGGTGTAATCGGCATAGGAGTCCAGTTCGACGGCTTCGTAGGCTTCCCAGTAGGCTTCGAGCAGGCCGCGGACGAAGGGGTTGTCGAGGCGGGCGAAGATGGTGAGGTGCAGGGTGCGGTGTTCGGGGTGGGGGATGCGGATGGGGGTGCCGTTGAGTTTTTCCCAGGCCAGGGTGATGCAGTTTTGCAGTTCGGTGTGGTCTTCGGGGGTGAGGGCGGCGACGGCCTGGCACCAAAAGGCGGCTTCGAGTTGAGTGCGGAGTTCTGAAAAAGCGTTGAAATGGGTGGGGTTGAGGGTGACGGCATATAAAAGGGTAGGCGTAACCGAAAAGGTGTACGGTTTGCGCCGGATGCCGGTGCGCGGGCGAGCTTCGACCAGGCCCCACTGACGGGCTACTTCCATTTGCTCGCGCAATTTGGGGATGCTCACGCTGATTTCTGCGCTTAATTCTTCCAACGAGGGCAAACGATCGGGATCCGTTGCGCCGTTTTCGTGGGCGGCGAGGTATTGCAGAAATTCGGAGGGGAGGGGTTTACGGGACATGGGGCCTTCAGGGGGTTGAAATCATCTGATTATTCACATTAATTCAATTATTCAGAGGGATGATTCTACCGCTTGGCTTTTATGGGGTCAAGGGGGGAAGTAATGAGTAATGAGTAAGACCCTATCCGAAAATTGTAGCGTAGCCCCTTGTGGGCGGGGACAAGCTCCCTAGACTACAAGAGTTTTCGGATAGACACTAAAAAGAACTCATTACTCATTATTTAGTTGGGGTAAAGAGGGGAGGTCAGCCAAACAACCCCGGCAATTCCTGCAACGCCCGCGCCAGCCGCGTGCCGTGCCAGGTGAGCAGACTGCCATCCACGAGGTGGACGCGGTCGTTTTGCACGGCGGGGGTGTCGGGGAGCAGGGCCATGAACTGCTGACGGTGTTCTTCGGTGAAGGGGAAGGGTTCGCTGGGGAGGAGGATCAGGTCGGGGGCGGCGGTGCGGATCTCTTCGAGGGGGAGACGCGGGTAGCGCGTGTCACGGTCGGGATCAGGGTCCCCCGCGGGGGCCTCTTCCAGGGCGAGGTCCGCACGCAGGGGGTAGCGCCGTTCCCGGTCGGCGAAGACGTTTTCCCCGCCAAAGGTGGATAACAGGTCGTGTGGGTACGTGTGACGGTTGAAGGTCATCCACCAGGGTTGGTCGTCGGTGGTCTCGTGCCAGATGGGGCAAAAGTAGCGGGTGGGGGTTCCGGCGGCCAGGTGGACCCACTCGAAAGATTGTTCGAGGGTTTTGACAATCATGAAGGCTGATTGACTGCGGAAAAATTCGCCCAATTTGTAGAGCACATCCAAGGTTTCTAAGACGGTTTTGGGGAATGTGACCCAGACGGTAAGCCCGGCGGCTTGCAGACTCTCGACGAGGGGACGCGGGTTTTCTTCTTTGTTGGCAAGGATGAGGTCGGGTTTGAGGGCGAGGATGTCGTTCACGCGGGGGTTTTTCGTCCCCCCCAGGCGGGGCAGGTGGCCCACTTTGGCGGCGGGATGTACGCAGTAGTCGGTGATGCCGACGAGGGCGCTGCCCAGCCCGAGGTCAAACATGCTCTCCGTGAGGGAGGGGACGAGCGAGACTACACGTTGGGGTTTGAGGGTGATTTGGGTGATGTGTCCGTTTCCGATGCTCATGGGGGGGTAAATAGGGTAGATAAGGTAAGGAGGGTAAATAAGGTATACAGAGGGTGCAGAAAGGTACAGAAGGCTTTATTTTTATTTTCTGTGTTCCTCTGTTTCCTCTGTTTCCTCTGTGGCTTCTGTGGACGATGGGTTAAGACAGGAACTCTGCCGCAACGGTTGCCATCATGCCCGCGGCGCGGGAAAGGGCGCGTTCGTCGAAGTCAAATTTGGGGTGGTGATGCGGGGCGCTGAGGCCTGCTTTGGCGCTGCTCGAGCCGATGAAAAAGTAACAGCCGGGGACCTCCTGCATCATATAGGCCATGTCTTCGGACCCCATCGTGCGTTCTTCAGCGTCAATGACTGCATCGGGAAACAGGCCTTTGGCAATGGTTTGGATCTTTGCAGTAAGGGCGGGGTCGTTGTCCACGGGAGGCGTAATTTCCCAGAAGTCAATTTCGGCAGTGCAATTCAGCGCTTCGGCGAGGCCCACGGCAATTTTTTTCATACGTTCTTTGAGGAGTCCATGCACGGTGGGGCGATAGGTACGGAAGGTGCCTTTGAGCGTAGCCGTGGAGGGGATGACGTTGAACGCTTCTCCGGCCTCGATCGCGGTGACACTGATGACCGCAGAATCGAGCGGGGGCACGTTACGGGAGACAATCGTTTGGAAGGCGGTGATGATCTGGGCTGAGGCGACGACGGGGTCGCGTGTCGTGTGCGGGGCCGCGCCATGTCCGCCGCTCCCGGTGACGGTGATCTGAAACCGCCCGGACGCGGCCATCGCCGGGCCGGGGGTGATGCCCAACCAGCCGAACGGTTTGTCGTTCCACAGGTGCAGGGCAAAGGACATATCCGGGCGTGGATTGGTGAGGACGCCTTCTTTGACCATGCGGGCCGCGCCGCCCAGCCCTTCTTCGGCAGGTTGGAACACGAGTTTGACCGTACCCGCGAGTTCATCCCGGTGGGTGTGGAGCATTTTGGCAACAGTGAGGCCGATGGCGGTGTGCCCGTCGTGTCCGCAGGCGTGCATGACGCCGGGGGTTTGGGAGGCGTAGGTCGCGCCGGTTTCTTCGTGGATAGGGAGCGCGTCCATGTCAAAGCGGAGGAGGGCGACGGGGCCAGGTTTTCCGCCCTCGATAATGGCAACCACGCCCGTTTCGGCGATGCCGGTGCTGACTTCGAGGCCGAGGTCGCGCAGTTCACGGGCCACGATGCCTGCCGTGCGAACTTCTTGAAACCCGAGTTCCGGGTGCTGGTGGAAGTCGCGGCGGAGGGTTTGGGTGTAGGGGAAGAGGGATTCGGCTTCGGAGAGGTAGTTGGGCATGGGGGAGTCCTGGGGAATAGTGAATTGTGAAGGGGTAATTTTTAATGGGGAATGAGGGAGGAGGGTTTGATGGTTTGTTAGTTTGTTGGTTTGTTTACTCACCCAGTTTGATGATTTTGCGTTCGGCGAATTGGGTGATTTCTTCGGGGGAATAACCGGTGGAGGCCAGGACCGCGCGGGTGTCGCGTCCCAGACTGGGCGCGGTGCCCTCGCGGGGGGGGTAGGGG
>JABWBV010000526.1 GCA_013359445.1 Anaerolineales bacterium
GATCTCGGTGCGGAACCTCGCCAATGACATCCCAGATGCAGTGATTGATACTCTGCTCGAGGTCGCAAAACAAAACGCACCTGTTTTCCAACGTTACTTCCGGCTCAAGGCCAAATGGTTGGGGATGGAGCGTGTGCGCCGTTTTGATTTGTATGCCCCGGTTACCAGCACCGAGAAAACCTATTCGTATAACGAAGGCATTGGCATGGTGTTGGATGCGTTTGGTGAGTTTACACCCGAGTTTGCAAATCTTGCGAAACGGGTCTTTGATAGTCTCCATATTGACAGCGAAGTCCGGCATGGGAAGGACGATGGGGCCTTTTGTTTTGGAGTGCTCCCGGAATTGACTCCCTGGGTACTGGTGAATTATCACAACAAACCCCGCGATGTGGCGACCCTGGCCCATGAACTCGGCCATGCGATCCACGCGATGCTCGCCTCAGGGAATCCTCTGTTAACGGTCAACCCCTCTTTGCCCCTGGCGGAAACCGCATCTACCTTTGGGGAAATGGTATTAGTGGATTATTTGCTCGCCCGCGAGGATGATCAACAAGTCCGCACGGATATGCTCTTCCGGCAGGTGGATAATGCCTATGCTACGATTATGCGCCAGATTTTCTTTGCCTTGTTTGAGCGTGAGGCCCATGAAATGATCCAGCAAGGGGCCTCTGTAGACGACCTGGCGGAAGCCTATCTTAAAAATCTGCAAACTCAATTTGGCGATGCGATGGAAATAGATGATGATTTCCGGTGGGAGTGGGTGGGCATTCCACATATTTATAAAACTCCCTTTTACGTTTACGCGTATGCTTTTGGGCTTTTGCTCGTGCTGTCTTTGTATCAGCAGTACAAAGCTGAAGGGGAAAGTTTTAAGCCCAGGTATCTTAAAATCCTTTCGGCGGGGGGGACGGCTTCCCCGGCGGATATTTTGTCGGAAGCTGGGGTGGATATTCACAGTGCCGCGTTCTGGCAGGGGGGATTCGATGTCCTGGCAGAGATGGTTACCACGTTGGAGAAGATTCCCCGCTAAGGGTCGGGCACAGGTCACATCAAAAAGACGAGCCAATGGCTCGTCTTTTTTTTAGGGGCTAATCTCTATCTTGGCTGAGTTGTTTTTTTTATTCTTCAGGATCGTCTTCAAAATTATCGTCCAGGCCGGGTACGTGATCTTCACCAGGACGACGGTCAAGCATGATCATTTGGGTCGCGATGATTTTTGTGATGTACCGGGTTTCCCCATCATGTTCATATTTACTGGTTTTTAGCCGCCCCTCTAAATATACCCGGCTCCCTTTATGCAAATATTGCTGACAGGTTTCGCCTAAACGACCCCAGACTTCGATATTGAACCAGTCTGTGGCATCTTTGTAGTCGCCATCGCCCGTTTTCCAACGACGATTTATGGCAATACTAAACGAGCACACCTTGTTTCCTGTGGGTATCGTGCGGGTTTCAGGGTCCTTCCCTAAATTTCCAATCAAATGAACTCGGTTCAAACCAGCCATATAATGTTTCTATGCCTCCATTTTTGCCAAAGTTTTCTGTTTGGGTGAGAATGCTGACCGCCTGTGTGACACCTGCGGTCAACTGGGTTACCTTTTTACAGTGGAACACATATGTGTATGCGTAGATTTATAGTTTAGCGTTGGTTTTTTTTATGTCAAGCACGAATTTTGATCCCGCGCCGCCCTCAACCGTTGCGTGCAATTTCAAATGCTGGTATCCTTGCGCGCATGTATCTGGCTGTTGAAGGTGTTATTGGAGTAGGAAAAACGACATTGGTGCGGTTATTGCAAGCCGCGTTCGAGGCTGAAATTTGCCTTGAAGTGTTTGAAGAAAATCCCTTTCTCTCGAGCTTTTATGCGGACCGGGAACGTTACGCGTTTCAAACGCAGATATTTTTTTTGCTAAGTCGTTACCATCAGCAACGGCGCGATATTTTCAATACCATTTCGACCGAAAAAAACTTGATTGTCGATTATACGTTTGACAAAGATGCCATTTTTGCCCAACTTAATCTTCAAGGAGATGAGTTGGAAATGTATCACCGTGTCCACGAGGCGTTGGCAGAAAAAATCGTTCAGCCAGATCTGGTTGTTTATCTACGCGCTGAAACGAGTACGTTAATGAAACGGATCGCCCAAAGAGATCGTCCCTACGAGCGCAATATGGAGTGGGAATATATCGATCAATTAAATCGTGTTTATGAGGCATTTTATGCTGAACATCAAAAAGACATGCCGATTTTGAGTATTGACACCAATGCGTTAGATTTTGTCCGCAATACAGATGATTTAGTATGGTTGGAAAATCGCATTCGTCAAACCCTCAAATTATCCCCTTTTCAACCAGAACTTCCCCTGCCATAATCTATGCGTATTACTCGTCAAACTCTCTTAAAAATCGCCGAAGACACCGCCGCCCAAAGGGTCAAAACCCATCGAGACCTGTTAGCGATCTATCTGACGGGTTCCGTAAATAGAGAGGGGGATCCTGTCGTTGGCGGCACCGCCGATATTGATCTGGTTTTCCTGCATGAGTACGAAGCCTCACAAGAACGAGAAATTGTCCGGCTGACAGAAGATATTCACCTGGACATTTTGCACCACACGCGCCGGGAATACAATCAAGTTCGAGAACTACGCACCCACCCCAAAATAGGGCCAGTGATTTATGGGTGCCAGATTTTATATGATCCCCGCCACTTTTTGGATTTTATTCAGGCCAGTGTGCGCGCCCATTTTTTTCGTGCGGATAACGTTTTACAACGCGCCCGAACCCAATTGGCCTCGGCCCGACAAATTTGGTTTGCCTTTCAATTTTACGAGGCCCAGCCCGGGCTTGAAGAGGTGCGCCGTTACCTGGACGCGGTAACTGACGCGACCGGGGCCGTAGCCTCGCTCGGGGGCGGAACTCTCAGCGAACGGCGGTACTTAACTTCATTTTTTGACTACGCTCAACAATTGGAAAAACCAGGCCTTTTTGCTGGTCTGGCCGGGTTACTGGGGGCAAACACACTCCACGCGCAAGATCTTCGCCCCATGCTTGCCGACTGGGAACTTTCTTTTTCTGCCGTTGGACAAATGCCCCAATATCCGCAACAACTCCACCCCTACCGCCTCAATTACTACAAAAAAGCCTTTCTGGCGAGCCTGGACTCTGACCGCCCCATCGAGATGGTGTGGCCAATGCTAATGACAGGATTGGATATGATGGAAATCCTCCCCAAAAACCATCCTTCCCAGGCCTTTGGCGAAAATATGCTCACCCGACTAGGACTATGGGGAGACAGTTTTCGAGAACGCATCCCAGCGCTGGATGCTTATTTAGATGTCATAGATGAAACATTAGAAAATTGGGGAAAACACCAGGGCGTTTAACCTATCCGGGGGCAGGAAGCACAACAAAAAAGGTGGCGCCCATCCCGATACCATCACTCTCGGCCCAAATACGGCCATTGTGCATATCTACCACCCCTTTCGCAATCGCCAAGCCCAACCCCATCCCCCCAAAACGGCGCGTCATGTGATCTTCAACCTGATAAAATTCCTGAAAGATTTTCTTTAACTCCTCTTTCGGGATACCAATACCAGTATCTGTAACCTGCGCCCAAACCTCGTTATTTTTTACAAACGTTGTAATCGTAATTTCACCCCGGTCAGGGGTAAAACGCACGGCATTGTTTAAAATATTGGAAAAAACGCGCTCAATTTTTTCCATGTCTACATGAATAATGATCGGCTGAGGAGGCAAATTCAGGGTAACTGTCTGGCCTTTGGCTTTGGCTGTGGGGGAAATCTCCTCATATGCGCGCGCAATAATTTGCTGAATACTGATTGCACTTTTTTGTAAATCTAATGTTCCCACCCGTAGCAGATTCATATTGGTCATTTCCTCAACCAACGAACGCAGTTTGAGGGCGGCATTTAATACAATTTCAGCATGGGTAGAAAGTTCGCCTTGGGCATCTTCTTTCAGAAAAGTTGCATACCCCAAAATGACGCCAAGCGGTGTACGAAGTTCATGCGAGGCAATCGCCATAAAATCGCTTTTGATTTTATCAACACGACTTAATTCCCCATAAGCAGTTTGAATTTCCGCATGAAGGCGGGAATTATTAATCGCAACAGCCGCCTGCGAGGCAATAATTGAAAGCAGATAGGCATCCCGCTGATTAAAGGAGCCATTTCGTTTATTGAGACCTTCCAAAACGCCGACGACTTTATCTCGCACAAGCATGGGGACCCCCAACAAACTACGGGGTCGGAACTTAATCTGCTCGCCTACCTGAGCAAAATGACGGGGGTCTTTTTCCACATCAGCAATGACAAGGGCGCGATTTTCTCTAAAAATCGTCCCTGCAATACTCCCTTCCAGCGGCACCGGAATTTGAGCTAATTCTTCTGCTGAGTTACTACTCGCTGTAAATAGCAGTTCTCCACGTTGATCATCGTAGAGCATGATGGAGGCTTCTTCGCAATCCAAAACCTGCGTCGCCGTATGGACAATAAACTTCAACAAGGCGTTGAGATCAAGCGTTGAATTTAGCGTGACGCTGATTTCTGTAAGACGGGCTAATTGATTAACCAGCTGACGTGTCGATTGAAAATTAAGCTCTGCAGTTTGAGGAAGGCCGGTTTGAATATTCATAAGGTAAGTTTAGCTTGTCAGGTATTTTTTGTCTATAAATTCTCGTTTAACACCCAAAGTTTTAATTGCAATATATTATTCTTAATTCATTTTTTGTCTAGTTATTATTCATAACGAGTGTCATCAAGTGATTTTTTCCATTGTTCGGTTTTGGCTTCTGTATCCGAAACAACAAGAGTATGCTCTTCTGAATATCGTTTTTCGGCCTCAGACAATTCATAGGAGGTGGCGGCACGCACAATTGCCCATTTTCCACAGTGAGGACAACGTTCTAATTTACCGAACAGCATATTAGGCGCAAGCATACTGCGTGAAAACGGAAGTAGACATCGGGAACAAACCGCCCCCCCTGCAAACCCATATTTTCCAACTTTAAATTGTCCCTTCCCTGAAAACAATAAAGGAACAACAACAGCCAATATCGAGATGCCTCCCACCCCCACCAGCAGGGGCATTATCAGCCCCATTGTCGCGCTCCGAGCCTCTTCTGCCGAAAG
>JABWBV010000527.1 GCA_013359445.1 Anaerolineales bacterium
ACCTACTCATCATACTCTCGTTGTAATCATCTGAGTCACTCTGGATAATGTTTTCCCAAACTGTTTTACATTCGTACTCAAAGCACTGAATAACTTCCCTTGTGAGGTCGTAAGTCCAATACCCACTTCCCCCTCCAACATGTGTGTTATCAAATACGATTTCAGAAATTCCATCATTTGTCCAATCTTCAAATTTCACAAAAGAACTTGGAAAACATCGTGATCCGCAATAACCATTCAAATAGTAGATTTTGTTGTAAACCTCCCCTGTCCACGACAAAACGAAAATTTCAGGGGGATGAAGAACAATGAGTTCCGTCACACCATCTCCATTTACATCTTCATAAAACAATTCTACGGCCCATTTACCTTCTATCCAAAAATGTTTCAAATCTGTGTTCAGGAAATTTTCCAGCTCTTCAAAGGATGGCTCCCGATTGGTGAGCGAGGAAATTGGGGTTGGCGTAGGGGTAAGGGTAGGTCGTACCAACGCCGTCTCGGTCATAGCCACGACACTGGTCGCATAATGAGCCGCGTTATTCGTCGCATTTGCGCTCAGCGTTGCCTGGGCATATTCTGTTGGGTTGGGGGTAAAGGTGGCGGAGGGTTCCGGGGTTTGGGTGGATGGAAGGAGGGTGGGCGAAGGCAGAGGGGTCGTCTGCGGGGTTTTGGGAGTGGTGCAGGCGGTGAGGAGGACGACTGAAGTCATTACTACGAGCCAGAAGAGGGTTTTGCGTTTCATGGATTTTCTCCCTTATTTTTGCGGCATTTCCGACCAGAAAACGAATTCCGTGCCGTTGAATTTGTAGATGCGTTCGGGGTTGTCGGCATCCAATTGGGCGGCAATGATTTCGGGGAGCCCGTCGCCGTCGTAATCTTCCAGTCGGACACCGTACAGGTCTTCGGGGCGGGTGACACAGCCGGACGCGTCGGCGATGAGGGTGGCGGTTTGGCCGTCCCAAGTGTAGGCGAGGAGGCGTTGTTGGACGGCACACCAGGGGGCATCTCCAGGATCAGAATAGAGCAATTGAAGGACAACTTCTTCCTGCCCATCCCCTGTAATATCTTGCCAGCTAACTGAGGTGAAATCGTGTTTACACAAGAGAGGCCCACCAATGATTTTGTCGGTAATACTCAGCGTACAAGTGTCATTGGGAGTAATTTGAGTTTCAACATCCAAAGTAATCGCTGTTTGTGTACCATTACTACTTACCGCCTGGTAATTTGCCCAGAAGTCAACCTGATAGGGCAGGCTGACAATTTGCTCTTCTCCAGAAACAAACCGAGTGCCATCCCAAGGATATAGGGTAAGGGTTGAAGTAATAACGCTCAATACGTTATATTCAAAATCATCTCTGGTAAGGCCAGGATAGAAGTGGTCGTAAAAATTAAAACCTGTTTTGACTGCACGAATTATTGGTTGTCCGTTTTCAATTATAGACTTTGTCTTATATTGCTCTCTTTCGATGCTACCTGTATTGTAATCATCCCCTGTTCTTGAAATCATTTTCTCCCAAACAGTCTCGCAAGATATTTTTGTACAATGATTGATAAATCGGGTAGTTTCATAAACCCAATATCCAGTTCCACCCCAAATTTGCACGTTATCAAAGATAATTTCTGCCCCTCCATCATTTGTCCAATCTTCAAACTTCAAATATGAACTGGGAAAACAGCGTGGGCCACAGCCGCCATTCAAATAGAAGATTTTGACATACTCCGCCCCTGTCCAGGACAAGACAAAAATTTCAGGCGAGTGAAGGACAATAAGTTCAGTAACTTCGTCGCCATTTACATCTTCATAGAAAGTTTCTACGGCCCACTTATCTTCCCGCCACATACTTTTCAGGCTCGTCCGCAAAAAGTTTTGCAATTCTTCAAAAGAAGGTTCCCGGTTAGTTAACGAGATGATAGGGGTAGGAGTAAGCGTTTTTGTGGGCTGGGATGGCGTTTTTGTAGGCTTTACTAACGCGGTCGAGGTCATCGCCACGACACTCGTCGCATAATGAGCCGCGTTGTTTGTCGCATTCGCGTTCAGCGTTGCCTGAGCATTTTCCGTTGGGTTGGGGGTGAGGGTAGCGGAGGGTTCCGGCGTCTGCGAGGGTGTCGGTGTCAAAGTGACCGAAATTGGCGAGGGAATCGTCGGGGTGTTTGTTTCCGGCAGGGCGCAGGCGGTGAGGAGGAGGATAAGGATGGCGAGGGTGATCCATGTGCGGGGCATTGAAGGTCTCCTATTTTGGGAATGTAGCGGATTTCAGCGCGGGTTGTTCTTCCGTGACCGCCCGGCCATCAATGGCCGGGCTACCAAACAACGCCGGATGAATCCGGCTGAATAGCCCGTTTCAACGGGCGTTGTTATGTAGCCGGGGGACTTCATCCCCCGACGGGCACGGATGAGACGGAGGGCTGGATGTTTCTCACGCGTCCCTGCCCTTCCGGCCCCGCCCGGCCATCAATGGCCGGGCTACCCAACCACGCCGGATCAATCCGGCTGGAATAGTTCGGTTCAACGGGCGTTGTTTTGTAGCCGGGGGACTTCATCCCCCGGCGGGCCAAATTAACGATTACGCTCAACAGGATAATCCATCTGCCCTTCCCTCAACACCCCAGGCTTGTGTCACTCGTGTGTCGTTTTTGTGTCACTCAATGTCTTGTCCCAAACATCGTCACGAATTTCACAAAGAAAATACACATTCCTAAAATTGTATGTGGGTCATTACCACCTTAAACACTTGGGCATGTCATTCCGAGTGCGGATGAGTACATCCGACGCTTTGCGAAGAGGAATCCCCATCACGCAGGAAGTATCCTCAAGCGTACCGGGGATTCCTCGCAAAGCCTCGGAATGACATGGTTATTCAAGATGCAATTGAACAGGATTACATTCGTAAAATTCGTGCCATTCGTGTCAAAAACTAAAACAACCCCTCATACCCTACCTTCTCAAACACCTGCAACTTCCCCCCCACCGTCGCATCGAGCACCTTGCGCCCGGCATCTTCATACGCTTTCTTCGCCATCCAGTACCCTACCTCGGACGTGTCGAGATCGGGCAACTGCCAGCGAAAGCCTTTGCCAAAATATTGGGCGTTGAAGTGATTGGGATCATCCCCCTGTGAAACAATCGTCGTGTTCGGCTTGCCCTGCGTGGCGAAGCTATGATCCACCCCGATCAGGATCGCCGTCTCAAACCCCATGTGAAACGCCAACTGCAAACACACATACGTCACCGTCGCGCCCTCCCAGAGGCGGCCCGTTGCGTCAGTGGCGAATTGAGGGCCGGTGTAGGTGGTGTGGAGGAAGGTTGGAGGGAGCGATTGGTGAGGTGGTTGATCGGCTGATCGGCTGGTTGGTTGGTTCGTTTGCTGGTTTGCTGGTTTGCTGATTTGCTGATTTGCCAACTTGTCGGCTTGCTCAAAATATTTGCGGGAGCGCCAGGAGAAAAACGTTGGGATGGGCAGTTTCAGGAAATCTTCCGCGCATTGTTCGATGACCAACGAATTGACCGAGACAAGATAACTGGTGGAGAAGCCCCATTCCGGGAAGGCGAGGTAGACGCGGTTCATCCCGAAGGTGAACTCGTTTTTGAGCTTCGACAGGTCCGTGTTTTTGAGCGAGGGGCCGTTGCCGATGATGAAACAGCGCTGACCTCTGTGTGTGTCCTTCAACGCGGCGAGGCGGGCGATGCTCGCGCGGCGGAGGGGGTGAAAGGTCGCGGCGGGCCATTCGGACGCGCGTTGCAGGGCGTCGCGGGTGTCGCGCGCGAGGTGGAGGAAAGGTTGAGGGGTAAGTTGTTTTAATGTTTCTCGCATAGGATTAAGTTTGGTTCTACCGGGATTGACGGGATTGACGGGAGAGCCTTAAGTTTTTAACGCAAACATAGCAGGTTGCCAAGATAGGAAAAACCGACAAACACAGGCGACTACTCTTCCCCCACCTCACACTCCAACCGATCATACGCCGCCGCAAACGTCCCCGCGGGAGCCGTTAACCCTTCCTGCTCAAACCCGCGCCAGACCGGGCAAAACAAATTCCGGGTGGATTTGGAATACCGATAAGCGTCCACACTCAGCACCAATGCTTGTTCCCAATCCCCCGTGTGGGCAAACGCGTCCACAAACGGGAGCCATTCCAGTCGGTTATTCGGGGAAAAGCCCAACGCCGCGCTTTCATCCGCCAACGCCACAATCCCCGCCCAATCTTCCTGCTGGCGGGCGAGTTCGGCCTTTTGATAGTAGTAGCACCACGTATGGGCCGGTTCCACGCCAAAGACCGCGGCGTCCGGTGGGGTTCCGGGCGCGTCCACAAGAATCTGCTCGAGGTCGGAAATCGGCACCGCGTCGCGGGTCAGCACGGGCAGGCCGGGGCGTAACTCATCCCCCGCCCCCAGCACCCACAAACAATTCCCCTCATCCGGCTCAAAATACACCACCAAACTCTGGCGGCTAGAACTGGCAAAGGTAAATTGGCGGAAATCCGTCTGAATAGGATAATCCGTCACCCGCATCTCCGCCAAAAATTGAGTATAGCCCCGATCCAATTCCAAAAACCAATAATCCATTTGGGTATCCGTATCGCTTTGGGGATACAAAACATTCAACGCCGAGGCCGTCGGATACTCGCCCGTGTACCGAAACAACGTCCCATCGGAAAAAACCACCGTATTTTCGGCCAGCGCGGGCGCACGCCAATAAAACTGCCAAAACGCCCGTTGTTGGTTGACCCAATCCCACCGGTAATCATTTTGCACGCGTAAGTGCATCGCGACGGATAAACCCAACAATATCGCGACCAAAAAGGCGCGCGCTTGCGAACGCATCCCCCACCCGATCAACCCTACGGTCAGCATCACCACCCCTGGCAAAAGGGGAAGCGCAAACCGATCATCATACAACCCATTCACCACCGACCTCCCCGGCAACCACACAGACATCCCCCCCACCAACAACATCACCACCCCTACCCAAATCATTTCCTTTGGTGCGTTCCGGCCCGGCGCGGAGGGCAGTGGCTCCCCCAGCGCGCGCAAAAACACCACCGCCCCCACCCCCACCAGCAAAGCCATCCCCCACACAAACCACAAAAACGGGTCTTGAAGATTGAACCACTCCAGCGCCAACGTCTCCGCCCACCGTTGT
>JABWBV010000528.1 GCA_013359445.1 Anaerolineales bacterium
CGAATCCAAAGAAGCCGTCAACCGCGTCCTCGTTCGCCTCCCCCCTGGCTATTACAGCACCGACCTCGGCAACAGCCTGAACAATTTCGCCAAAGACTATCTGGACACCCTCGATCAAAGGACCACCCTCATCATCGTCGGCGATGGGCGCAACAACTACAACAACCCCCGCACCGACCTCTTCAGCCAGATGGCCCGCCGTGCCAACCGCACCATCTGGCTCAACCCCGAACAGCCCTCCCAGTGGGGCACCGGCGACAGCGACATGCTCCAGTATCACCCGATTTGCGATACGGTTCTGCGGGTCAGCCCCCTGGCGGAGTTGAGCGCGGCGATAGATAGTTTGCTAGTAGGCTGATTCGCCTCAAATCGCCAGATCGAATCTAGCATCTGACAGATAAAATCTGTTGAAACAGATTGCGGTACAGTGCGTTTCAACGTACCATTTTTTAAGGCACCGATTTCAATCGGTGATTTATGTTTTGTGTCTCTAAACCGATAAAAAAACCGATAAAAATACCCTCCGACGCTTGAAACGCCCCCTGAAAGTTGCTACACTCTATCTGTTTAGAGCAAGCGGGAATCAGGGAGTTACTGATTCCTAATTCCCAATTCCTAAATTCGAAGGAGCGAGCGATATGAACCAGGAACCCTCATTTGGGCGATTTATCCGAGAGCGACGGCGCACGTTGGATTTGACGCAAGAAGAACTGGCGCGGCGGGTGGGCTGTGCCGCCATCACCATCCGCAAGATTGAAGCGGATGATGCGCGGGCCTCGGTGCAGATCGCGGAACGGTTGGCGATGGCACTGGGCATTCCGTTGGATGAACGGGCGGGATTCGTGCGCCGGGCAAGAGCGGTGCGCCCCGACCTGGCGGAATCTCCCATCGAAACTCCGCCCCCTGCGCTGGAAGAGATCGGGCGCGAAGACCTGACCGGGCGCGCCATCCGGGGGTATTCGCTGGCCGAACGGATTGGGTCCGGCGGCATGGGCGCGGTATACCGTGCGGTCCAGCCCATCGTCGAGCGGGAAGTGGCGATGAAGATCATCCTCCCCGCGTTTGCCAACCATCCCGATTTCATCCGCCGTTTTGAAGCCGAGGCGCAGTTGGTCGCCCGGTTGGAGCATCCGCACATTGTCCCGCTCTACGATTACTGGCGTGAGCCGGGGGTGGCCTATCTCGTCATGCGCCTGCTTCGGGGGGGAAGTTTGCAACATCTCTTGCAAAACGGGGCCATTCCCCTCGAAACCACCGCCAAACTCCTCGAACAAATCTGCGCCGCGCTCCACTCTGCCCACCGGATTGGCGTGATCCACCGTGATCTCAAGCCCGCCAACATCCTGCTGGACGATGACTCCAACGCGTATCTGGCGGACTTCGGCATCGCGAAAAATCTCGGCAGTCCCAACCTGGAAGACCAGACCCAGGCGGACGTGATGATCGGCTCGCCGCAATATATGTCCCCGGAGCAAATCCACTCCCTGTCCATCCGCCCGCAAACGGACATTTACTGCCTGGGTGTGGTGCTGTACGAGATGCTGACGGGCGCACGCCCATTTGGTGGCCCCACCCCCTTTGACCTGATCCAACAACACATCAGCGCGCCATTGCCGCCCCTCGCCGCGTACCGGACAGGGTTGCCCGCCGCACTGGACCGGGTGGTGAGCCGCGCGGCCGCGAAATCCGCCGAGGATCGTTACCCCGACGCGCTGGCGTTACTGGAAGATTTTTACCACGCCCTCGATGGGACAGTTTCCCGACGTTCTGTAAGCAGTATTCAGTTGTCAGTATTCAGTGCGGGAGATGCACAACTGGATACTGAACACTGGACACTGACCCCTGAAAACAACCCCTACAAAGGCTTGCGCGCCTTCGGGGAAGCGGACGCGGAGGATTTCTTCGGGCGAGAGACGCTCGTCCAACAGTTGCTCGCACGATTGGGAGAGGGCGGTGAGTTGGTACGATTTCTGGCCGTGGTCGGGCCAAGCGGAAGCGGAAAGTCGTCCGTCGTCAAGGCCGGGTTGGTGCCTGCCCTGCGGCGCGGTGCCTTGCCCGGTTCGGAGAACTGGTTCATCGTGGATCTGATGCCCGGTTCCCATCCCTTTGAAGAGGTGGAAGCCGCCCTCTTGCGGATTGCGATCAACCCACCATCCAGCCTGCTTGAGCAGTTGAAGGAAAATGAACGCGGCCTGGTGCGCGCGGTGCGCCGTTGCTTGCCCAAAGACGAGGCCGTCGAGTTGGTGCTGGTGATCGATCAATTTGAGGAACTCTTCACCCTGACGCGTGACGAAAGCGAACGGGCGTTGTTCCTGAGCTGTCTCGTCGCCGCCGTGATGGACGAGCGCAGTCGTGTCCGCGTGGTGCTGACCCTGCGCGCGGACTTCACCGACCGGCCGCTCCGCTATGTGGACTTTGGCGAACTGGTCCAGCGCCGCTCGGAATTCGTCCTGCCCCTCACCCCGGACGAGTTGGAGCGCGCCATCCTCGCCCCCGCTCAAAAAGTGGGTTTGCGGATGGAAGCGGGGCTGATTCTGGCGATCACTCGCGACGCGGACGACCAACCCGGCACTCTACCCCTCCTGCAATACGCCTTGACCGAACTGTTTGAAAAGCGCGAAGGCCGTACCCTGACCAAGGCCGCGTATACAGAAATCGGTGGCATCCTAGTCGCGCTGGGCCGCAGAGCGGAAGAAATTTATACTAGTTTGAGCAAACCTGAACAAGCCGTCGCCCGGCAGTTGTTTTTGCGGTTGGTCACGTTGGGAGAAGGGGTGGAAGATACCCGGAGGAGAGTGTTGCGATCAGAGCTAGAAGGTTTGTTGACTGGAGACCGGAGACCGGAGACATCACTATCAAACCCCGGTCCTCTGTCTTCCGTCCTCCGTCAGGCGATAGATGCCTTCGGCAAAGCCCGCCTGCTCACCTTTGACCACGACCCGGTGACGCGCGGGCCAACGGTGGAGGTAGCACATGAGGCGTTATTACGGGAATGGCCGCGTTTGCGGGAGTGGTTGAATACGAGTCGGGGAGATGTGCGGTTGCAACGGATATTGGGGCAAGCCACAAGCGAATGGGTGCAGGCGAACCGCGACCTCGGACTGCTCTTGCGTGGAACACGGTTAACTCAACTGGAGCAGTGGGCGAAAGATACCACTTTAGCCCTCACGAATGATGAGCGGGAATTTCTGGAAGCCAGTCTGGAAGGACGCAAACAACGGCACGCCGTCGAACTGCAACGCCAGAATCGGGAGCGGGGTTTGGAACTGCGTTCTCGGAATTTTTTGCGAGGGTTGGTCGGGGTGTTCGCGGTCGCGACGGTGATTGCATTAGTTTTGAGCATTTTTGCCTTCAACCAGCGCGGGATAGCCCAAAATCAAGCAAATATTGCGGCTACGGAACGGGCGAATGCACAAGACCAGGCAAATCTTGCGGCGACCAACGCAGCCAATGCCAGTCAACAACAAGCTCTAGCGGAGAATGAAGCCCAGGCCCGTGCAACTCAACAGGCCATTGCAGAGGCACAGTCTGCACTTGCTACTACCCAACAAACGATTGCAGAAGAACAACAAGCCCTCGCCGAAGCTCAGGCTCAACTGGCCTTCTCCCGCGAACTGGTCGCTGGTTCGATTGTCAATATAGATACGGACCCGGAACTCAGTATGTTGCTTGCCTTACAGGCCCTTGAGCGATCAGATTCATATCAGGCACGGCAGGCACTTCACAATGCAATATTGACTTCTCGTATTCTTCGGAGCTCAAAGGGCAGGCCCGATGAGGGTTTTGGGTTTGTTGTGTTCAGTTCTGATGAGAAACAGATTGCGAATGTCAGTTTTGGCCCGGATTGGCTTTATACCCAGGTGCGTGATGCCGAAAAACTAGATGTGTTGTTCACCCTGCCTGGGCTACTCCTCAATGGAGAATGGAGAGATAGTGGTCGCTGGTTAACCAAGGATATATTTGCTGATCCAGAGGCCCTTGCTACCATCATGGTTTGGGATTCCGCTGGTAACCCCTTATCTACGATCACACTCCCCTTCCCCGTTAAGGATGTAGTTGCATATGACCTCCATCCAGATTTGTCCCAAATTGCTTTTAGTACAAGAGATGGGTTGGTTCATATTGTTGATGCGGAAAATGGTCAATCTTTGCAAACGCTTGAAGAAACTGACACTATTCCTCCCGATTGGATTATATACTCTCCAGACGGGAAACAATTGCTTTCTTGTAATAATGCGGCAGGAACGGCAACCTTATGGGATATCGCTTCAGGTAAAACAATTCGGATACGACCCACTCCCTTTGTTGGGCGGTGTACTTTTAGCCGGGATGGGAGGCAGTTGGCTATTGCCGATTTCAACAATGCAGTGATTATAGATTCTGCATCAGGGCAAGATTTATTAAAATTGATAGGTCATTCCGGGCAAATTCTATCCATCAACTTTTCTGAGGATGGCTCCCTCCTTGTTACCTCAGCCAGGGATGGAACTGTAAAGATTTGGGATACAGAAACTGGTCGAAATCTGTTCACATTTGAGTTGGATAGCACAACAGGCGTTATTGAGGCAGTTCTAAGCCCGGACGGGACAGAAGTAATAACAACACTAGGAAACGGAACCCTTCAAAGTTGGGGCTTAACACCTGCTGATAGTAAAGAAGTGTTGACTGTGCCAGGAACGGAGGCATGTTTAACTAATATTAGCCCAGGTGGTGGGGCCGCTATAAGCCTAGATGGACTACTATTGGCAGTTCCCGTTTGTGGTGAGAGTACAGTACATTTATTAGATGCAGTTTCTGGTTCATCGATAAACACACTGACTAGTCCATTTGAAGGCGAGATTGCTTTTCCAACATTCAGCCCGGATGGAACGCGCCTGGCTGCGATAAAACTGGATCGAACACCTGAGGATGCACCCGGTGACACTTTTGTTGTGTGGAACATTGCTACGGGTCAGGAAACTCTACCGCTTTCTGGACATACAAATAGGGTGTGGGATGTAATCTTTAACCCGGATGGGACGCACCTGGCAACAATTTCTTATGACAAGACCGCCCGGATCTGGGATACCAACACTGGTGAGACATTATTTACCTTAGACGTTTTTGTGGAGGCATTAAGTGTAGGA